>JAIEOG010000408.1 GCA_019750655.1 bacterium | reverse complement strand
TGATGTGTGTCTTCAAGTCAGTTTGCACTTTTTTGCTCCCTTAAATACCGGGCCGTTTCCTGCAGGCTCTCCGGTGTTCCGATCTCATAAAACCTTTTAGTTACTTCATAGCCTAGGACTTTCCCGGCACCAATTAAAGACGTGAAAACTTCCCCTAAGTCAAATTTCTGGCCGGTATGGTAACCGCTCAACACCTCAGACCGCAACAAGCTCAGCCCGTAATCAATATGGTGCATCCGCGCGGTGGGGGCTTTTTTCTCGTAGGCGAGAATATGGGTGCCATCAAACTCCATATTGCTGGTGTCCCACTGGTTGTCATTACGCAGGACAGTGATGGTGCCCAAAGCTTCCGGGTGCGCTTGCAGGCGGTTGTAAACGCCCGCATAAGAAACGTCTAAGAGCGTATCACCGTAAGTGACGTAGAAGATTTTCCCAAGCTGTGGAAGCGCCCGGAAAAGAGCCCCGCCGGTGCCGAGCAGGGTTTCACCGTCGTAAGAATAAGAAACTTGCAGGCCGAAAGCGCTGCCGTTACCGACGTATTCCTCAACCTGCACGCCCTGGTGTCCCAAACAGAGAACGACCTTATGCAACCCTTCGGATTTCAAGCGGCGCAGCTGGTGCGCGATGAAGGGTTCCCCGGCTACATCCACCAAAGCTTTGGGAATAGTGGTCGTGATCGGGCGCAGACGGGTCGCCATTCCCCCAGCTAGTACAGCAATCGGGGGAAGGTTGGGGCTCATGGAGAAATGACCGACCTTGTGCCGTCGAAATCAAACCGAAAACGCACTTCACGCAGGCCTTCATCCGACAGCGTTTTGCGCAGGTGCATTTTGTTTTCTGTGTAGAACAACAAGAAGCCGCCGCCGCCCGCGCCAATGAGTTTGCCGCCGATAGCGCCGTTGTCGCGCGCGAGGTCATACCAGCGATCGATATCGGGATTGGAGATGCCTTGCGACCGGCGCTTTTTGTGCTCCCAGTGCTCGTGCATCATTTTGCCGAATTCCAACAAGTCGCCGGACTCCAGCGCGCGTTGGCTGCGCATGCCCAGTTCCTTCACAAAGTGCAGGTTGTGGAGCATGTCGGAGTCTTTTTGCTTGGTGCGGTCGTCTTGGTCTTTGAGCACCGCCGAGGCTTTGCGCGAATAGCCGGTGAAGAACATCACGAGGTTGTCTTCGAGGCTATAGAGCGATTGCCGGGAGATGTTCAAAGGCGTGGCGTTCACTTTGCCATCGGGCAGGAACTCAAAGCAGGTAAGCCCGCCATAGGCCGCGATGTACTGATCCTGTTTGCCGACAGGCTCTTTCAAAATATCCATTTCGATGTGGCAGGCATCTTCTGCGAGCTGAGCCGGCGAAACGAATTTGCCCTGGTGTGCATAAAGCGCTTTGAGCAAGGCGGTCGTAAAGCTGCCTGAGGAACCTAAGCCCGTGCCACCCGGGATGTCCGCAAAACTTGAGATATCGAGGTTGGGATCCTTTACCCCGGTGTAGCGGATCGCTTCGCGCATCAGCGGGTGTTCGATTTTATCGATGGATTCGACCCGCTCGGTTTTGGAATAGCGTAAGGCATAGCCATTCTCGAAAGCCCGGTGCAGGGTCACGAAAACGTATTGGTTAATGGCCGCCGAAATCAGAAATCCGGTGTGCTCTTTGTAGTACGAGGGGAGGTCGGTGCCGCCCCCTCCCAAGGTGATGCGCAAGGGGCTTCGAGTGATAATCATAAGTCTCAGCAATAACCCAAGATTTCGCACTTGGGGACTGAAATTTGACCCCCCATTTCCCCCGCCCAGGCCCCAGGTAAAGGCTTCTCCAGCCGCGGTGCGTGCTCTTCTTTCCTCTGGCCGAGCTTCGTGTTATCAGCCCCGCATGCCCAAGAGCCCGGCCTCCCTTCTATTTCTAGCCCTCGTGTTTTCGGCGCCGAGCTTTGCCCAAACCGACTGCATTTATGCTCTTTTTGCACAGGGCTTGGCCGGGATGAAAAGGACCGACGTTATCAGCGGTCTAGGGATTTTTATACGCGAGCGGCTTGTCCACTACCGCCGAGAGGCGGCAGCGGGGCAGGCAGAGATCCGCGAAGGCTTCAGGACCTTGCACCGGGAATTAGATGAGCTCGTATCGGTCGCGTTGATGGATCTCATTACAGACCCGGCCGAAAGACTACACACCCGTATCGCAGCCTTGCAGTGTTTGGCTTCTCTAGGGAGCTGTGACGAGTTCCGTCTGGAAGATCTGAAAGAAGAACTGATTCTCTTCTCGGATCCCGAGGCTTATGCGCTTGTCGAAGCGCCAAATGACGACCTGTTTTGGAATTTGTCGAACGCCTATGTTGCGCTTTCTCCGGGGAATGGCTGGGCGACCGTTGAGCCGATTGCGTGGAAATGGTTTGCCCCATCTGACGATAGAAATGCGGACGGCGCGCCGATCTGGGCCCTTCGCCTGGCCTGCTTTACTTTTCAGGCTCGTGAAAAGGGGTACGTCCCCAAGTTTCTACTCCCGAATTTCCACCAAGCCGCAGAAGAACTCGCAGAATTTCTCTCCCTGTACCGCTTTCGCCATTCGGGCAAACGCTTACCGGCGGTGGAGGATCTTTACGCTGCTCTACGTGGGGCCATTCTCGCCGCTGAAGTACGCGACAAAAAACCCCTGACTTTGCAAAAGGCTGTCGATGATTTCGTAAGCGACCGCCGAGAAGTCGAATGGGGGACCGAGGAGCTGATGGTGATTCAGGGATTCGCAGAAGCCCTCACGCACTCGGCGTTAGAGACGTGTCCCGAAGACCTGGAAAACAGCTACTACCTCTTAGTTTTGGCCATAAAAGACGAACTCTTCGCCCTGGAACGCCGGATTGAAGGCGATACCGAGGCTTATACTTTTTATCTCCAACTCCAGGAGACGCTGGTGGCATTCCTCGAGAAATTCAGCCGCCTAAAAGCCAACCACCCGGAAGCCGCTCTCGCGACCACTTCGGGACTCGCACGCTTGCCCTACTTGGGCGGGCCCGAGGGCGTAACCCTGCTTACGCCGACTCGCCTCCAGCGCTTGGAAACCGCTCGGCAACGTTGGGAAGCCAAGGCCCCTTAAGTTGACGGATCTTTCCGCGCGTGGCCTTATCCCGATCGGAGGGTTTATGAAGTTTTATGCATCGGCTCTAGTGGTCTTTTTGGCGGCAGCGCCTCTACTCGCAGCGGATCCCACCGCGGAACTCCTATTAGAAGTAGAAAATGCAGAGTGCCTAAATGGCCAAAACGAATGCATGGAAACCATGGGATTCACAACGCCCAACACGGTCTTCACACTGATACCCGATGCGAAAGTCCAAGACCGTTTTATCGGCACGGCGCGAGTGAAAGAGAAGAACGGTTTGGGCTGGGCCGACGTGAAGTTAACCGGCTGGAAAGAAAAGGATGGCTCCATCGGCTCCTTCACTCTCCAAGCCGTGTTGACCAACAAAGCTCTCTCCACTGTCTCCACCAGCACGGACGTAGCTTTTGAGACTGTCGAGGAAGTTAACCAGATAACCGTGCGTGGCCAGAAGACCCAAGATGCGCAAGGAGGGTATTCCTATGTGTACCTGCGCATTCGTCCAGCCCTGAGTGACGACGACCGGACCATCGACCCGGAGTTGTTGGACGAGATCCGCAAAGCCGCAGAAACCCAACGGCCGGCCGCCAAGCAGCTCTCGCCCGATCAAAGCAGCAAGATACGGGCACTTCAAATCGAACAACTAACCCCTGAAGAAAATGCACGCTTAACCAAGGAGTTAGGGCGCCAGGCACGACAACTACCACCAGACGAGTTTCCGACCCCTGAAGAGAACGCGCGTTTAACCGAGAAATTAGCGCGCCAGTCCCCAAAGGCTAAGCCACTCACGCCCGAAGAAAATAATGAGGCACGGGCACTACAACTCGGGCAACAGTCTCTTCAGCAAAACACGCAGCTATGCCCTTCTGGCCAAAGAGGTTGGCATTGCAAAAACCGTCTACGCCGTCGCTGGCGTTAAAAGGTACCCGCTACCTTTTAGAACGAGAAACGACGAGTAGGTTTGAGCTTTGAGAAGCTGTGTGTTACCACTTTTGCTCGTTTCCCAGGGAGAGATGGCCGAGTGGTTGAAGGCGCACGCCTGGAACGCGTGTAGGGTGTAACAGCCCTCGTGGGTTCGAATCCCACTCTCTCCGCCACCAACAGACACTAAAGAACCAACCAAATAGAGAACGGAAAGCGCGCGGGGCCTGCTTGCCCGGCGTAGCCCGAAGGGCGAAGACGGGTCAGCTGCACCTATGGGCGCGCGAACTCGCGCACCCATAGGTTCCGCTGCCACCCGTGCGCTTTCCGTTCTCTATTTGGTTGGGCCATTTGCAGGTTGGTGGCTCGTTCCTTCATAGCAAAGGGGCGGAGAGTCTAAATGTGAAACGCGAGAGCGTTTCGACCACAGTGGGATTCGAAGGGAAAGCCCCGCGCGCACCCAGTTCGGAGACACTATCAATCAGGGAAGCGGGGTTTTCCCCGGCGGTCTGCAGCGCCCCGGCGGGGCGCGTAGGACAATCCCACTCCCGTTGAATCTAGCGCGGACCTGCCCCCGCTTTCCGCACTTTCCGTCTGAGCCAACTCACCACCAAAACCCCACCACTCACCCACTTCAAAAAAGTCACCACACCTAGGTAATCCAAAAACCCATGCGCCCCCGGAGTTTTAAGCGCGTAAAGAATGTAAGAAGTCTCAACGAGATCGAAAGCGCCCGGAAGAAACGGCACAAAGACTTTCAGCCGATAAAACAACGCCGAATAAGAAGCGATCAGCAGAAGATCGAAAAGCTCGTTAAGGAAATAGGCGTGGGTTTGAGAAGCATCGAAGCCACCTAACAGAGCTCTAGCTTCATCGCCCGTGTAATAAAGCTTCGTGTCGAGCGTCGGGTGCGGCCCGAACGTGAGCATTAGAATATCGAGCGCGCCGATACAGAGAATAAGAAAGAGGGTTCGTCTGTCCATGGAGGGCAAGTATACTAACTCCATGGCAGAACTTAAAAGCCCCTCTAAGCTTATCGACGCCCGGATCAAAACCCTCACCGACTGGCGCGGCAAACTCTTAAGCCGTCTGCGCAAAATCATCCGCAGCACGAGCTCCGAGATCCTCGAAGAGTGGAAATGGAGTGTCCCCGTGTGGTCGTGCGATGGAATTCTCTGCACGGGCGAAGTTTATAAAACTCGAGTGAAACTCACGTTCCCAAAAGGCGCAGCGCTCAAAGATCCCGCCGGGCTTTTTAACTCCAGTCTCGAAGGTAACGTCCGGCGCGCGATTGATTTCAATGAGGGCGATAAAGTGAATGAAAAAGCCCTTAAAGCGCTAATTAAGGCCGCTATCGCCGAGAACCGATCCTAACAACGCCTGTATTCTGCCCGTGCGCATCGACGGGGTAGTAAACGCGCTACCTCTTGGACACCCTGTTTCCACGCCACGCACTGTATCCGTGGGGAACACAGCCTCGAAAAAGGTACTTAAATTGCACCTTTAAAGGAGGCATGAGGCTCGGGACTAACAACTTAGCCCGCTCGGGAATGCGTCTTTTGGGACTATTCTGGGTGGTGGGATCCATGGCATTGGGCGGAGTCGCTCCGCCGCCGGATCACCGTGCGCAAAAGCCCTCCTCGGATTCCTCGGAAAGCACGAGTGCTTCTTCCGAAGGCCCGACGCGTGGGGAAATACTCCTGGATGGTTTCCGCGAAGCCGGGCTCTCGGTGCCCGCAATGCAATATCTGCAAAGAAGTTTCCGGATGACGCCGGACGTGGATCAAAAACGTTTCGATCAGATTCTAAGCAGCGCCGACAAACGTTTTTTCTCTGAAGGCCAGATCGAAGACCTCAAACAGCTTTATAAGGACAATTTTTCGGGTGCTTCTGGCCAGCAAGGTAAAGAACTGGGCGAAGCCATCTCGCGCGTGATGGATTCCTCTAAAAACGCCACTAAAGAAACCAAGCCCGCTAAAGAAAAAGAAGTCGTCTCCAAAGAAGCTTCGAAGAGCAAAGACGAGCTTCTGAAAGAACGCGGCGAAAAAGCACCTGCCGATTCCAAAAAAGAACTTTCTCCGGAAGCCGTTCAAGACATGCTGACTAAGCTCAGCTCCGAGATCAAAGACGCTTCGAAGTCGGGCAAAGAAAAAGATTCCGCTTCCGATCTGAATCAGCTCGGAATGCTCGCCCAGCTGCGCGGCTTGCTCCGCGGCAAAGAAGGCGACGATAAGAACCGCGGGAACAACCAGAATGGGTTCCCTCCGCCGGGTCTTGGCCAAAACAACAATGGTGGGACACCTCCACCGACGAATACCGCAAAGCCCAATAAAAAGGACGACGACGACAAAGACATCCATCGCCCGGAGCCCAAGAAGAGCGACAGCACCCCGGTTCCAGCACCTCCGACGCCGAAGCCCAGCACGGACAACAAAGACAACCGCGATGAATTCCGTCCGAAGGAATCCAAGGCCGTAGATGAGGAACCGCCTCCGCCTGCAAAAGAGGAGAGCGAAGAAACGCCCGATCCTACAAAGCCCAGCGCGTTGGATTCCGCAGCGGCGGCTGCCGGCCCAGATCTCGGCCCTAAAGAAGCATTGCCTAATATCGCAGCAGGCCCGGGAGCGCCCGGTGGTGCCGGTGGCCCCATGGGTGGAGCTGGAATGGGCGGCTTCGGTGGTTATGGCGGCATGATGGGTGGGATGATGGGCGGAATGATGGGAGGCATGGGCGGTGGCTTAGGCGGCGGCAGCAAAGCCGGCCTATCCGACGCTGTGTTTTCTGCCGTCGGTTCTGAAACTGCGGGCTATAGCACCCTTCCAGGCCCCAACTCTGGAAGTGGCTATTCCATCGCAAAAGATGGCGGCTACGGTGGCGTCGGTGGGGGAAGCGTCGGCTCCGAACTCAGTGAAGCGACAGGCAGCGATATCCTCGATGATTTCTCAAGCCCGAGCCCTGCGCGCCTAGCGACTCTCCCAGAGCAGATCGCAACGCGTGCTCCGTCGAAAGACATCAGCTTCTTGGTAAAAGACTACCAAGGCTGGACGGGCAAAGAGCTCTGCTCCGCAGAGCGCCTCAAATGGGTTGGTATCTGCCAAGGCTTGGCCGAGAAGCAGCAGCGCGCACGGCTCTACCGGGAAATGGAACAAGCCGTTCTCAAAGGCCAAATCTAGAACCCGTTAATCGGGGTTGATAGTAAAGCTGCGTTTCAGATTAAGCGTTGATTGAAGGCGTGGATTTGTTTTCAGCGCGGCGGCGTTGGAAGAAAGCTTTCATTAATTCCGCACACGCTTGCTCTTCGATACCGCCCGAGACTTTATCAAACTTATGGTCCATGGCCCCGCCTTGAATTAACGGCAGCAAAGTCCGCAACCCCGCTTGTTTCGGATCGGGGCAGCCGTAGTGGATTTCGGAAACGCGCGCCCAGATCAAAGCCCCCGTACACATCAAGCAAGGCTCGACTGTCACCCACAGGGATGTCCCAGGCGGCACGCGCCATTGGCCGGTGCGCTGCGAGTAATCTTCCAATGCCAGGATCTCCGCATGTGCGGTAGCGCGGCCCGTTTCTTCGCGGCGGTTGGATGCCGAACCGATAACCTGCCCCCCACAAACCAGGAGCGCCCCTACCGGCACTTCCTGCCGCTCGGCCGCTTGGCGTGCCAGCGCGAGTGCTTCATGCATGGGCTCGGTTGAGAAATCAGAGGGCATGGCTGCCGATATCATATTTTCCCCAAGAACGGGCAAGTTCTGCTTGCCACAGTGCACTGCACTCGCTACGAAAAGAACATGGTCGTTCTTAAAAACACCTCCAGCCTGTCTTCCAGCCTCTCCGCCAACCGCGCTTGGCGTTGGCGTCGCGCCTAATAATCTCGTCCCTTTTTTCTCTTTCAAATTCTGAGGTTTTTTTCGATGCGTGTTTTGCTTTTAGCCACCCTAGTGGCGTGCGGAGCACTCCAGGCCAAGCCGGAGCAGCTGTCCGCTGATAAGTTTCTAGAACAGACCCTTTCCGGTGGTGTCGCCGAGGGCACTCAAGTGGAGATTCTTTTTCACCCAGGAAAGCGTGGGGCGGTTCCCGATAGTTTGCAACGGGTGATGGTGGGGTTAGCTTCTGCGGGTGTGGAGGTCACGGGCCGACTCGTGAACGAGGCGGATTATGTCCAAGCCCTCGAAGATGCGGGCGACGAAGGCGTCTACTACGAACTCCGCGATTTCGAAGCGCCTCGCAAAGCGGGCATTCTCCAGAGAATCGCTGAGGCGCTGGGTATTCCGGCTGGTGTAGGCAGTTACCGCGTGGAACCACTCAAACCTTTACGCCGCTTCTCGGAGCAAGAGCGCGGGATTTTTCTCGAGACACTCGCCATCCACAATTTCGTGATGCTGACGGGGCTCACTCTTGCGCGGAACTTCACGCTCGCACCTGCGGTGGTTCTCTCGACCTACTTCTACCAAACCTTTGCGAACATCAGCGAGACTCTCCGCTTCAAAGGCGCGGGCCATATCGCCACACGCCGGGGGGATCAGATTGGGACCGAGGTAAATCCTTACTTCCTGCTGCTCGTGAATATCGCCGAGGAACTCGCGATCAATAGTGCCGTCGCAGCAACCATTCCGTCAGAGGGAGGGTTGCCTTACTCTAAGATCCTGCGGATGTCGGGCCTGGTGGGGCTCGCGAAATCCGCCGTGGATCGCTTTGGCGCGAGCCTGGAGCTCCGTCGACAAAAAGCGCTGAAAGTCGGAGATAAAGAGCTGGCCGAGACGCTTGAACGGCAACGTTTCCGCGTCATGCGCCGGTTTTTTAACGGCGTAGTTCCAGTAGTGCGGGCCTTTGCTTTAGTCACGGAGCGCGTTTTGGAAATGCCGGTGTGTGCCGCTATCGAGGGCGCCGCGTTTGCGGCACTCGGCTGCCAGACCATCGTGCAAGAGTTCCGCCGCATGGGCCGATTGCGAACGGTGCCAGAAGAATTCCAAAGTGAAAGCTGCCCAGGCGCTTTAGTGCGCGTGAGCATCGGCGCCCGTTAGGCGATCGCTTTTTCGACCCAGTCTATGCAGGTTTTGGAAATCTGCGTTTTGAGTTTCGCGACGGGTACTGGGTAGTCAGAGCAGAACGAAAGCACAAACGCGCCCGTCATCAGCATCTGCATTTGGCGCGCGAGGTCGCGTGCTTGGGATTCGGAGAGTGAAGTGCCGGCTAAGCAGCTAGCTAGGCGTTGTTCGCCCATGCTGCGGATATTGTTTTGCAGCTCGCGGTAGTTTTTCGAATAGGAGCAAAGGCTGTAAAACAAGACCATCACGGCCGCAAATTTCGGATTGCCACCGAGCCAATCAAACGGGCCTTCCACAACGGCTTTCAAGCGGGGCTTCCAAGACGCGGCCCGAGAAGCGTCTTCGATGATCGCACTCTGGCCAACGGCCACGACGTAGCGGATACAGGCTTGGATCAATTCATCGCGGTTCGTGAAGTAATAAGCCACGTGCGTGCGGCGCATTTTGAGGCGTTTGCCGATCGAATCAAACGTGGTGTTTTCGAGCCCGCCAGTGGCCAAGCTCTCGATGGCTGCTTCGACGATCTTGAGTTTGCGTTCTTCGCCACGGCCGGGTTTGAGATTGAATATCTGGTAGTAAAGCGCGCTTGGAACATCTGGCATTTTCATCTACTTCTTCTCCACATCCGGAAACGCTAGAAAGCCCATCCCCGCCGCACAGCCGGGCGAACGCAGCTGCCTCGTGAGGGCGGGATTGAATACCATTCTTCGACGGCCGCGTGAACCGTAATTCGGAAAAAGCGTGCGCAACCGCTCAGAATTAACCTGTTCAAACTGCGAGGCGGTAGTGGATCGGATGGATATCGGCGGATTCTCCGTACCTTGCACAGCGCTCAGGTGTTCGAACGAAGCGATGCGGTGGATCCGGGCCATGATGGGCCCATAGGCCTGAGAATAATAGTCGGTTAGCGCAGCGCCATCGCTGCCTCGGTAGAAAAGCCCAAGCTCCTGGGAGACAGCGTACAAGTCGGGATCGTATTGTCGCTTAGATAGAGGATTGAAGGATGTCGTCTTAAACTCGGCTCTCGCACCCACGGGGCCGAATACGAGCGATTTGGAAAAGGGCAGCCCTAGCACATATTCCCCTCGTACGTCGGTATGCTGCAATAGGGGCGCATGGTGCCATTCGGAGTGCAGTTTCAGAGGGGGAATCGGCTTTTCGATCCTGCCCTTCCAGTGGTTCTGAAAAGGCAAAAAGCCCTTTTTATCGGTGAGCGCCACGCGAATGCTCGCTAAGGGAAGGTTGAGCTGGCGGAATTCCGTCAGTACCAATGTCGACGATAATCCGTCGAATATCGGCTCCATCAGCATGAGCTCTTGAATCGTCTCATGGATACGAGTCCCGTAGATTTCTGGATGCGCTGCGATTTGCTGGAAGTACCAACCATAGAGAGCTGTGAGGTAGGCCTCGACGAAAGTGCCCGAATTGGGGTGGTAACTCTCGGCCAGAAGCTCGGAAAGTTCCTCCATGCCTTCCCAACCGATACCGAAGGGGTCAGCGAACACAGCAATAGCGGAAAGGAGGGTCTCACCATAGATATCAAAGGCGAGAACATAGTAGGCCTGGGCAGGTGCTCCCCAGAGCGCTAAGAGGCCTAAAAAAAAGCTCTTTAATCGACGTATTCCCAAAGCCCCCCTGCATTAGCAAACAGACCAGTTGATCGCAATGCTCGAAATGGGCATGTTAGCGCCGATTTCAGAATGGTTTACCGAGTTTACATTTTGTTTTGGGCTCTTTTCGCGGTCCCGAGTCTGGGCATCAGCTGCGGCCGGAAAGTAGCGCTCGAAGGCTCTGCTCCGATGACGTCTTCGATAGACGGTCGAGAAGCTTTGCTACGCCATGTTCTGTACCCCGTTTTGAAGGAAGGCGACCGAGAGAGATTTTTTGACGGCGGGCCTGCAGAGCTAAAGCGCATCCACGGCGGCGTCCAGATAGAAACCCCCGTCGGTCGGTACAGCATCCGTTTCACGAAAGACGCAGAAGCGCGCTACCCGCGCGAAGGTCTGCCGGAGCTCGAATGGCACGACGGTAAAGTCCTCGGCGAGGTGACTCTCTCCGAAGAAGTTTTCCGCCGAACGCTGCCGCGCTTGCGCGGAGCCGTGCGTTCGCTTTTTCGGGCAGACCCCTATCTTCACCCGCAGCTTCCGGCGCCGGATTTAGATGAAAAGGCACCCTTCACCGCGACATACCCGCAGCTTCAAGCCATCCAGGAACTTTTGGCGATGGAAGCCTCCTCTCCGGAATACCACCGGCGAGGGCTTATTCTCCCCGTCGGTACGGGAAAGACGGTGACCGCGGCAAAGTATGTAAAGAGTCTCTGGGAATACCACCAACAGCTGGGAACTGCCGGCTGGGAAAAGCCCCCCAGAGTCGTTTACGTGATGGAAAACGAGATCATTCTCGATGACGCAATAAAAACGTTTGAGCGCGAACTCGGTTTCAAGAAGATCGGCCGTTTTTATGGCGATGTTGTACGGGTGTATGCGCCGGTAGATCCGTCGACAGAACTCACGGCCATCTCTCGCACGACGTTGAACCTGCGCGTGCGCGAACTCTTGTCGGGCCTTCTCGAGAGCGGAGAGCCCTGCGTCTTTATTGTCGATGAAGGCCAACAAGCAGGAAAAGAAGATGGCCAGTTTGAAAGTATTCTTGGAGAAGTTGGCGGCGTACTAGGCCCCAATCGGCGTTTGCTTTATATGTCCGCGACGCTCTGGCACGGCGACAAGCACATCATCCGGGATGAACTAAAGGGCCAGGTAGTGGCTCCTTTGCTTTCGCGCAGTGAGCTCGAGAAGTTGCGAGCTGGGGAACATTTAGCGCATTTGAGCCTAAATCAGTTTTTCCGTTTTGTGGAAGCAGGGTACTTGGCTCCGCTCTATGGGGTGCACGTAGTTCCCAAACTGCCCGATGGCCAATCCGCAGCTCCTTTCCTCGAGAGACCCAGGGGCCGCGATCTCCCACTGCCCGTGTCGCTGCTCGAGGAAGTGAACCGACGTATTCGCGAAAGCGCAATCGCAGGACAACCTGACAAAGCCGTTTTCTTCGCACCTTCTCGCGCGCAGGCCACAGATTATGCGCGGTATCTACAACCGGCACTGGGTTATCCGGTAGAACCCTTCCACCGCGGGATTGCAAAGAGCAAGAGCGTCTGGGAGCGGTTTATCGAACGGGAAGGGGAAGCGGGGCTGACCACAGTCGACTTGCTTCGCCACGGCGTGGACTTCCCTCCGTTGAATCTGTCGGTGCACCTGCACTCCTATGGGAAAAACCGCGGTGGTTTCCGAAGATTCCTCCAAGAACTGGGGCGCATCATGCGCGTGTCTGAAGGGAAGTTTTATGCGCGCTTTATCGATTTTTCGGGAGTGTCTCGCCGTTTGCTGGGCGGCCTGACACGCATCTCCGTAGAGGCGCATAGCAATGAGAGTGAGGGAAGCGAGACTCGTCCCTGGCATTTTAATGGCGCCGACTTATCTAAATGGGAATTTGAGCGGGAGGTCCTTCGGCTGTTCCCCGGACCGGGTGCCTTTTCTTACGAGTACCCGCATTTCGATAGCCAAGTGTTTATCGCTGGTGGCTTTTTCGAAATCCAAAAGCGGTTTGCGGAATATGGCATTCCTTCAGTGCGGCACCCTTACTGGCCGAAAGACTTTGCAATCCAGCTCGCGTCTTATCTTCAGGATTCCGATGAGAAGTGGGCGCTGATCGAGGCCTTGTACAACGATGAAGATCGATGGGATTGGCAAGCATCGGATGGATCTCTGATTGGCGATCCATCCAGGGCACAGGGGCAGCGATTCTATTCCGCGCTTTACGCGGTTGCGGTGCTCTTTAAGAGAGAGGGCCACGAAGTCGATTTGGCCGCGCTTCACACGCAGGAAGGAATGGCAGCCTTTTTAGACGCGTTGGTGCCGTGGAAGGGAAGTCTGACGGACGAAGCCGAGATCCAAGCGTTTTTGGCGCCTGGCGGAGATTACGAGGCCTTCTTCCAATCGGCGGCGCTGTTTGGCGTAACCAATATTACCACCGTCGAGGGGATACGGGATTTGGCGGTTGCTATCCACCGCGGTGTCCCGATTGCAGAGGGCGACATCCTTTCAGAACGAATCATCGCGCAGATCGACTCTATCGACTATTGGCAGTGGAAAACCCAGGACAACATGGGACGCCGAAGCACCGCCGATCTTGGGCGAGCAGCGGAGCTGCGAGAACCACGCCAGGGCTACCAGCGTGTGTACCGCGTTCTCAAGGCATTGCGTTGGCGTCTACGCAACCATCCCGAACTCGCCCTGTTGAGCACAACCGATTTGCTGCGGAAGCTCGCCCCAGAGCAGATAGACACGGCCTCCATTACACCAGAGGATATCCGAGCCTACCGCGATCAAGGCGGTCATGAAGCGGTTTCCCACCGTGTTTCCTGGTTTGAGCGCACGCGCGTGCAGAGCCCTTTCTTCACTCACCATGTTGTGGAAACCCTCGCGCGTCTTTCCAAGGCGAAAGAAAAGGAAGGTGCCCTAGAACGTATCGACCATATTCCCTGGAAGAAAACAGACGGGAACATGCTAATGCGGGAAAACCCAGATGCGCTCAACCGATTCTTGGCGGGGCTACGGGAAGCCATGGCTTTGCACCATTGGAAATGGAACAAGGGCTCGGCTTTTTCCGGGGAAGCGCTTGGTGCTTTCTTTGATCAGGTGTTCTTGGGAATGGTAATTGGAGAACCCACCCCGGAACAGCTGCACGCATTCACATTGCCCAACGGAGGCATGGGGCTTTTGCAATCGCTTACTGGCGTTATTCCGGATACGGAGAATTGGCGCGGCCCCTGGGTGCCGAGCAAGCTGGTTAAGTGGATTGCTCGCCAAAGGGAGTTAGACGCGCAGAGCTATGCGATCCTAGGTCGTGAAAAAATCTGATCGTGGGGGAAGAATGACGGTTCTGGTCTTCAAGAGGAATATAGGGACACTGTCTGGAAATACCAACGCGCTTTCTTGCTGCTAGATAAAAGTCCCAAGCCCATGCCTTCCCACCAAAAGTAGACATTCCCCCTTTTTTCGCTTTTACTTTGTCAACATGGGAGGGGCTATGGTCCGGAAATCTATTCTATTTTTATCTGTTTTTCTTTGTTACGCGCAGCTGATGGCAGCTGCGGATCCAGCATCAGTCACTGATCTGGCGCAGGCTTACCACGAGTTTGAAGTCTACACGCAGACAGCAAACCCAGTGGATACTACGGTGCTGTTAGGCCACATCGAGTCGGTCGACAAAGCCGCCAACACGGTTTTGAAAGATGCCCAAGCGAGCGATGAGAATAAGCATGTTGCTTACTCCCGCGCGCACTCGGTTTTGATCGTGGGGCTGTCTCTTGATTCACAGAAATTTCTCCCGCGGCTTCGCAGTAGCTGTGGTGCCGCTGTAAAAGATTTCCCAGGAACTGAAACCGCACTTAAGAGCGATTTCATTCTCTTGCAAATCGATGTGGTCACCGCGACATCGATGGGAGATGTTGTGAAAAGCCTAAGGACGTTTGCACAGACTTATCCGACGGATGCCATGTATGGCCCAGGTTTGGCGGAAATGGTTGTGAACATGTTGAGCTTCCAAGATGTTGCGGAAGCTAAAACGTTCATGGCGGAAGTTCTTAAAATCTACCCGAACAATCCGACTCTTGCAGATCTAGAAACAAACGTGGCGGAGTTGGGCAAGCCAGCAGAACTCAGTGGGCCGACGTTGGATGGCAAGACGTTGGATATCAAAGATCTCCGCGGCAAAGTCGTCCTCGTGGATTTCTGGGCGACGTGGTGTGGGCCCTGCAAAGCACTCACGCCTTCGATGAAGAAGCTCTACGCCGATTACAACGCCAAAGGGTTGGAAATTATCGGCTATAGTTTGGACCGCGACGAAGCGGCGCTGCGCAAATACGTGACCGACAACCAGATTGCATGGCCGCAGATTTTCGAAACGGATATCCAGGCCAAAGGCAATGTCGGCAATAAGTTCGCTATTTCGGCGATCCCGACGTTCTTCGTGATCGATAAGCAAGGCAACCGCGTTACGCTTGCGACCAACACATTCGAAATGTTGGAAAGCGTGATCAAGCGCGAACTCGCTAAATAAGCAGGGGCTTCACAGCCTTTTCAGAATGGCGTAGACCACGGCGATGCCGCGGTTTTACGCCATTCTTTTTTGGAGCTTGTGCACCCAAAGCTGGGGAGCCACACCCGAGTCGTGGATCCACGAGCGGGCTGAACTTGAAGGCGTGTACCAAGCCTCGGCGGGTTTTTTGGGGGTCCGGTGGGTGAAAGCTGCCGACGGCAGCTCTCGAGTACTCGCCCGCACGCAGACCAACCCTTTTGGTGCGCCGACGGTTTGCCCGTTTATCCAAGTAGCATCGCCCGGGAGTGTACCCGAACTCTTTATCCGCGCCGCTGCGGAACAAGTGGCCCACGAATACGAATCGGGCCGCCACCCTTTGGATCCGGAGCTTGCGTCTTGGATCCGATTACGCATCACGCAGATGCTCCAAGCCCGAGATCCCCGCGCTATCTGGTACGAGATCCACGCGCCTTACCCTCCGGAAGATCCGCGCCGCGTGGCGGGCACGATGCTACTCTTCGATGCGACATCTTCCGAGGCCAAGCCCCTGGCACCCATGGAAACTTTTCTGCAGTGGTTGTTCCCTGAACGCCCGGCGGTGCATGGACAGGTTGAACTGCTTTTTACTTTCAAAAACTCCGCTGTAGAATTGGAGCCTCTCGATGCACGACAGCTTTTGCGCGAAGTAGGGACCTACCTAGATCTGTTTTATTTGAGCCGCGGCATCCCCGTGACCGTGCGCTTGCTGACACTTCCGGACCGGGCGCGCGTTTTCCGCAGCGCCCTTTATGGCTTTCAAGCGGAATGGCAGCCGAAGGGCGCCTGGGATGTTTTGAAAATGGACGGCAGCCGGCTTGTGGAGCGTTTTGGATCTCACTGGCCTCAGTGGAAGCAGATGTATGGTTTGGAACGCGGCCCGGCAAACCCGCTGCTCGATCCGCGGCCCCTCCAAACGCAAATCGAGCGCCGGCTAGCCAGAGCAAATGCATACTTCAGCTGTCATGGGGCCATTACCGAACAAGGCCAGTCTTTCTCCTCGGTAGAGGCCTACCTCGATGGGCTGTTTGAAGCCGTTCTGGAATCCGAAGAGACCCCGCTATTGTTCTAACTCCACGCCGGGTCTATACCTAGGGCATGGGCGATACCTTTCACGGCTATGAGATCTACGATGCGATGGCCGATGCCTATGCGCAGAAAAACACGCAAGGCGCTTTCAATGAGTTTTTCGAAAGGCCTTCCACGCTCGCGCTTTTGCCGGATGTCTCGGGAAAATCCGTTTTAGATCTAGGTTCGGGCCCCGGAGGACTTGCGAGTGCGTTAGCGGATCGCGGAGCTAAGGTTACGGGCGTCGATGGAAGTGAAGCGATGCTTGCCATTGCCCGCAAACGCTTGGGCACGCGCGCCACTTTCCACCTAGTCAATATTGAGTCGGGCCTTGGTTTGTTCGCATCCCCGACTTTTGATCTCGTGGCTTCTTCTCTTACGCTCCACTACTTAGCGGATTTGCCCGCAGTCGCCCGCGAGATCGCGCGCGTATTAAAGCCTGGGGGCCAGCTTGTTTTCTCGATGCACCACCCCCTGATGGATTTCGCTCTTTCTACGAGTGGCAATTACTTCACCTGCGAACGTGTCGTCGATCGTTGGGAAATCGGAGAAGAAACCCATGAAGTCTCCTTCTACCGTCGCCCGCTCTCGGAGATTCTGCAGGCTTTTATCCAAGCAGGCTTCACTCTCGAGCAGTTTTCCGAGGGAACCGTGACCCCGGAGCTTCGAAATCGCTTTCCCGAAGCCGCCGAGAAAATCGCTGCCCGCCCGTTTTTCTTCTTCTGCCGTTTCCGCCTTTCCACTACACTAGGCTAAACGCCCTTTAACGCATGAAGTTACACCTGCCGGTAGATCACGTCTCAGATACCGCCTATCTCGTGGCGCTCTTGCGCTCTTACGAGTCAGAGCGGCCCGATGCGAAGTTTCGGGATCCCTTTGCCGCACTGTTGGCGGAACCGAAAACGGCGGTTCTGGAGAGCAAGCTGTCTTGGAAAGAGTCCGGCACTTGGTTGATGACGGCACGTACGCACCTTCTCGATCGGCACATTGAACGCCTAGCGCGGCAGGGAAGTGTGCAAGCCGTGGTGAATCTCGCGGCGGGGCTGGACACGCGCGCGTACCGCTTGTCGCTTCCGGAAAATCTCGCCTGGATCGAAGCCGATTTTCCCGAACTTCTCGATTACAAAAAAGCGCGGCTTTCTCACCAACTACCGAAATGTTCTTTGCAAAATGTGGGAATCGATCTCGGGGACGATGAGGAACGCCACCAGTTCTTCGCGCGGCTCGCACAACGGCAGGGCAAAGTTTTGGTGTTGACGGAAGGGCTCTTGCCTTACCTGCCTGAAGAGTCCGTGATCACTCTCGCAGCGGAACTTCGTAACCTGCCGAGTGCGAGTTATTGGTTGATGGATGTTGCGACGCCCGCTCTCATTCGCAGCTTCCACGATCAGATGCCGAACTCCGAACCCTCTCAAGGCGTGGCTTTTAAGTTTGGCCCTGCCGAAGGGCCGGCTTATTTTGAGCGGCTCGGTTGGAGGATCGAAGCTTTCGATTCTTTTGTCGACCATAGCGAATGCCTCGAGCGCCCCGTCCCCTCTGTGTTGCGCGGGTCCCCTGGCGCACTAAACCTTTCCGGAATCGCGTTACTTTCGAAGCGCTCTTCGTAAAATTTGTGGTACTACCGTGGTTTGTAGACGAGTGACCAAACTCGTCTGGAGATAAAGTATGAGCAATCGGATCACGGTAGTTGCGCGAGTGAAAGTCCGGCCGGGCAAAGCCGATTCTCTAGAAAAGGAAATCGTCGAACTAATGCACCACACGCATAAAGAGAGCGGGTGCTTGCACTATTCTGTACACCGGGGCGTGGAGCCTTCTGACGAGATCGTGACGATCGAACGTTGGGAAGACCGCAAAGACCTCGACAACCATATGCAGCTCCCTTTCTTGCAGGGCTTGCTGCAACGTCTGCCTGAGTCCGTCTTTGGACCGCCGGA
>JAIEOG010000209.1 GCA_019750655.1 bacterium | reverse complement strand
AAGCGCTTTTGCCTTATCCGAACCTTCCATACGATTATCCATGCATTCTCCTTATAAAGAGGCCCGCATCATCAGATGCATCACTAAATTTGCGAACAAACCGGCAGCTACGTCGTCCAGCATCACTCCCCAACCACCTTTCACATTCTCGTCTAACCAGGAGATGGGAAAAGGTTTGAAGATATCGAAAAAGCGGAACAGACAAAAACCCCAGGCCAACCAATAAACCGTGAACGGCACCGCGATCACTGCCACCAGATACCCGACCACTTCATCGATCACTATCTGCGGTGCATCATCTCGCTTGAGCGCTTTGATGGCCCGTTCGCTTGCCCACACTCCCACGGCAAATAAGGCGCCGGCAAAGGCAATTTGCAACCAGAAGGAAGTCCCTCCTAAGAGCCATGCGATTGGAAGAGCCAGGATAGTTCCGAGAGTGCCTGGGCCGAACGGCCAGTAGCCGGCAAAAACACCAGTGGCGATAACCAGCGCGCCGCGTTTTTCCCATTTTGCAAATCTAGAAGTCGCCGTCACAGCGAAGACAGTACGGGATCTCGGAGCGGCTGTCACGCCGCCAAGGGGAGCGCGGCCGAAGCCAGAGTTTTACTTTGGAAAATGCTTCGAACGGACTTTGGCGAGCTTGTGGTAAGCGGCATCGAGGTGGATAAACCGCCGGCCAAAATCGGTGATGTCGGGATTTAAGTCTGGGTGAAACTGTTTTGCGAGTGTGCGGTACTGGCGGTGGATATCGTTCCAGCTGCAGCCGGGTTTCAAACCCAAGGCATTCAAAGCTTCGAGTAAATCCGGAGAAAGCAAAGGCGGAGGAGCCGCCGGTCGTCCACCTTGGGGCGCCGTTTTCGCCGAAGCTTTCGCGGCGTGCGGTTTGGGGCGCGCAGCAGGTTTTGCTACGAGCCATTGGAAAACCGCTAAGTGGCCGAGTTCCACCAAGGTGACTTTCACAAACCAAATAAGAACCCCGAAGACGAGCAAAGGGATGCTCATCAAATTAAACTGCGACGGCTTCGTGAGCCGGTCTTCTAAAATGCCGGGTTTGTAATACGTGTAATAAAAAGCCCAGAAGAGCAAAAAGCCGATCGGGAAAACTAAACCACTCGGAATGACGTCGTAACGGGCTTCAACCAGGTATTCCGCAATCCCAAAAGGGATGACGGAAAGGTAAACCATGGTGAAAGAATCGCGCTGGTCGTAGAAGCCTTCGAACGAATCCGGGTGGGCCCGGAGCCGGTAAAGCTGATCGCGGTACTGCCTAGCGTTTAGACGCATCTGCCTCTTCCTTCACCCTCCTTCAATTGCAAAACCGGCGCTCAAAACCCCTGCGGGAAAGACCGCCGGTACCGCCCAGGGTGTAGACAACGGGGGCATTGCGAAACTTAAGCTATGGAATAGACGAGGGATTTCCTGATTTGAGCGTATACAGTGCCTAGCGAGAGGAAGACACTAAGGGTTCCGAGGGTTTAGCCTTTTTCCAGCCGGTGAGCCATTGGATACAGCCGCGCAACCCTTTCCAGGCCGGGGAGGCCGGCTCCGCGGTTTTCAACCACTGCGCCAAACCCGCTGCGGCTTGTTCGTGGCCATAACTAGCCAGACGCCGGCTTTTTCCCTGGAGCAAACCAGACCAAACTTCGACGGGTCCGGTGAACTTGGAAAAAGGCGCGTCGAGAGTAGCATCATTAAGCAGGTAGTAACCCTCCGGATCTAACTCCGGGTAGTGGACCCAATAATTTCTCGCGAAAAGCGCACCGAGTTTCACCGGCAAATCGCCCTCGCGGACCTTGCCGAAAGCCGCGAACGTTTCGCTAGGAACCACCACAAGCGTTCTGCCCTCGCCATACCGCACGGAGGTTTTCACGCCGGACTTCAAAAGGAGTTCCTGCGACTCTGGGGGGGCCGTGGCAGGAGAAAGCTCCAAACGGCTGCTCAAAGCACGCTCCACTTGCCAGGCCAGCTCCATGGGCCAGGAGCTCAGCGTATTAGCATAGAGCTTGAGTTCGTAAACACGCCTTTGGGCGCGGCGGTGCTCGTAGCGAATCTGCCAGCGGTGGTAGGCGAGCGACATGTCCTTCCAATCGATGAAATGGGTATACGCCTTCCAAAGACAGAGCGCGCTGGCAGTGCCAAGAGCGACGAGCGCCCCCGTGGAACAACTCTCGTGGATGTAAGCCGTTCCGCCACCGACTACGCCCGCAAGCATAGCGCTGCCCACTCCGGCCCACCAAGCCTCGTCAGAGTAAATAAGCTTGGATCTTGCGAGGCTGTCAGCCCACTGGTTTTCCAGTGCGAAAACTCTCTCTGCGGCTTCCGCCAAATGAAGCTTGATCAACCGCCGTCTCCAACGGTCGCGCGCTTCATCGGAGTGCACGCGAGACTCCATTTCGAAACCCCAACGGCGGAAACGGAAAATTTCCGAGTGCAGATCGTATTTCAAAACTTCTTCGAGAGTTTCTAGTGGCAGCGCCTCGAGCTCTTCGGGTGTGATCCAATCAAAAAAGGTGTCTAGCTGGCCGTGGGAAATGTAGATCCCATTGAGGATATCCGTCACAGCCCGGCGCACAGGCGAGGCATCGGCATCGTCAGGCTCTGCCGACTCGTTCCATGAACCCGCATTGACCGTTCCGCCTAACTCCACCGCTACTAAAGCTTGGTAAGCAGCTTGGTAGTAATCCGCATCGCCAGCACGCAGAGGGGTGCCCCGGAGAACTAGGAGCGCGAAAATAAAAAGAAATGGCCTCATTCGATCGGAAAAAGATCAGGGTCTACTACAGCCGAGCTACCCTGGCGAGCACTTCCTAACACACCCCAGACGTGACAAGAAAATGGGCGAGGTCTAACGTGCTCAGCATGATTCAAACCAAAGCTTATGCAGCCCAGTCCGCCACCAGCCCTCTCCAACCCTTTTCCTTTGAGCGCCGTTCGCCGGGAGCGGACGATGTGTTGATTGAGGTGCGCTACTGCGGCATCTGCCACTCGGACATCCACACCGCGCGTGGCGAATGGGGCCCGACACATTATCCCTGTGTTCCTGGACACGAAATCGTGGGCCATGTGAAACAAGTCGGCAAAAAAGTGAAGCGTTTTAAAGTCGGCGACCCGGTGGGGGTTGGCTGTTTCGTTTACTCTTGCGGAAAATGCTCGAACTGCAAAAGCGGCGAGGAAATGTTTTGCAAAAAAGGCGTCAGCTTCACCTACAACTCCACCGAAGCGGACAAAAAGACGCCGACTCAAGGCGGCTATTCGACTTTCATCACCGTGAACCAGAACTTCGTCTTGAAAGTAAAAAAGGGACTTCCCTTAGACAAAGTGGCGCCGCTGCTCTGCGCCGGCATTACGACTTATTCGCCGCTGAAGCGTTACAAAGTGAAAAAAGGCAGCAAGGTGGGTGTCGTTGGACTGGGCGGATTGGGCCACATGGCGGTGAAGATCGCCAAAGCCATGGGCGGTGAAGTCACGGTATTTAGCACGTCGGCCGGCAAAGAAGCCGACGCAAAAAAACTGGGAGCCAAGCATTTCGTCGTCACGCGTGACGAGAAAAACTTCGCGCCATTTGCGGGAAAGCTCGATCTGATCATCGATACCGTTTCCGCTAAACACGATTTCACACCGTACCTGAGCACTCTGAAGAAAGACTCGACGTTGGTTCTACTGGGCGCTGCTCCCGAGCCCAACGAAGTCGATGCAACGGCACTACTCTTCGGGCGCAAGCGGCTCACGGGATCGCTGATTGGTGGGATTAAAGAAACGCAGCAGATGCTCGATTTCTGCGCGGCTAAGAAAGTCTTTCCGGAAATCGAACTAGTTTCTGCGCCGCAGATCAATGAAGCGTATGACCGCACCGTAAAAGGCCAAGTGAAGTACCGCTTCGTGATTGACTGCGCGACGCTTTGAGAAATTAGAAAGCGGCGGTCACGCCGCCTAAGAATGCCTTCGTGGATTGCGAGAGATTCGAGACAGGGATCAAACGCGTCCCTGCCCCTGTGAATTCCGCCATATGGGTCTGGAATACCAGGCGCGCATCCAAGGAAACACTCGGCGTGAGCCGGTAAGCGCCTTTAACCGAGAAATCCCAGCCCGCCACGCTCTGCAGAGTGGCGCCCGATGTGCCACCCGACCCCTCTTCTACAGAGGGGACAAACAAGCCGTTCATTTCCAAACCTGCGCTCAGGCTTTCCGTAATAGGAAGGTTGAAACCAGCGCCCATGAGCATCCCGCTAAAGCTCACACTCGAAGGCGCCAACTGGTTCGGTTGTTCCCCCACCGAAAAGCGAGTCGTTGAATACCCCAGGCGAAACTGGAGCAATGGCGAATCCAAGATGCCGCCTAAGGGGACGTTGTAACCCGCGACTAAACGCAGCTGGCTCATTTGCGATCCCTGCACGCCCACCCCGCCCATGCCGAACAAAGCGCCCCCCTCGGCGAAAAAGTCGCGAGTCAAAGCAACACGCGCGCGGAGGCTCGCGCCCGGGTAAAAGCCCGAAGCCGAACTCGTTGTACCCGTTCCGGCGGCAGTGCGATCCCAGCCGACTAAACTCCCGGCCAAGTGGAGATCCGCATGCACCCATTTGCTCCCAGCGACTTGCGCTTCAAGGGCTGATGCGGAAGGAACGCTAGCGATGTCGCGCGGCCCGCCCGCGTCGCCCATGGCTTGGTAAGGGCGCGTATCAACGACTAAACGGCCGAGGTTTTGGAAGCGGACTTTATTGCCCTTCACCACCTCTAGCGGTTTGCTCTCCACCAAGACCGTGCCGAAAGAGAGGTTTTTTTCTGCGCGCTGGATCAAGATGACGCCGGATTCACGCAGTTCAGGGCCCTTTTCCGTGTTCTCGACCGTGTAGGCCGAAATACGGTTGCCTTGTTTTAACGTGGGCCCGCCGTGATCGATAATGACGCGGTAGCCTTCCCGCGCAATAACGGTAGCATCGTAAGGCAATGACTGGATGAGTTCCGTCAGCCCGATGTTCACCGTTTCCGTAAAACTTTGCAGTAGGAAGCGGTTAGGCACCGTCAGCACTTTCGTATAAAAAATCTCGGGAGGGTTCATCACCGCTCCAACGAGTGCGATCTGGTACTCCTCACCCGCGCGTTGGACTTGGGCTAGGACCACAGAATCGGCGCCGGCCGCATAGGTCGGATCGAGCAAGGGCGCTAACTTTTCCGCCGTAGCGTCTGTGAAATCGACTCGCGGGTTGACCCGCACCGCTTCGCGAAAGGCCCGGTAAGCCCCCACCGCCAGCTCAAAGCGGGAGCGGCTGGTGAAAAACTTTTCCATTTCCTTTTGGACGTGCGGCCCGTGGACGTTTTCGGACTGCAGATTTTCGACGGCCACCAGGACGGACTTAAACGCATAACGCGCGTCACCCTCCGGAGAAGCGGTTGCAATCGAGACAAACCCAAGAGCCAGAAAAGCGAGCGCGTTTTTCATTCTCTAAATCGTACGGCAGCCGTGCTCGTTTGGGAATTTTTTCTCTCTCGTCAGAAAGTTCGCCCTGTCACTTATGCATGGATTATGCCAGATTAATGAGAGATCGATGTCAGCACTGAACTTCATTCGCCAAGCCCCTCTCGGAACCCGCGGCGCCCTCGCGCTTTGGGGCACGGGGCTTTTGTTTTGGCCGTTGCCAGCCAATCTCCCGGGCGATCCTGCAGCACGACTCACCGCTTCTTACGGCGAGGGGCTCTATAAATCAGACCTCACGGAAGCAAACTCCGGACTTTTGGGCGCGCGCTTCTTTGAATCCTTCGAAGGGAAGAAGAGCTGGGACATCCACTCGCAGTTCGCGGAACTCCACCGCAACGAAAAGAAGTTTGCCGACTTGCGGAAAGTGGACGCGGACTTTTATTCCAGTAACTCCGGCAATGTCGTTCACACCAAGAGCGATTTTGGCCAGTCGTACTTCGACAAACGCTTCGTTACGCTCGAAGGAAATGTCGTTGTGAATTCGCACATGGGCTATCGCTTCAGCATGGACACCCTGGATTACGACGGGAATTCCCGCCGCTTTTTCTCCGACGATGTCGTGCAGATGCGCGGGCCAAATCCCGAAAAGCCCGAGATGTTTCTAACGGGCCGTGGGCTGGATGCGGGCCTTAATGAAGGCAACTTTCTCGTCCGCAAGCAGAGCCGCGCGCGCCGCCGCTTGAGCAATAATACGTGGATACATATTCAGTCGGTGGAGAGCGAGTTTTTCCCTTCCACCCACCGCGCCGTTTTCAAAAAGAGCGTGACCGCGCAACTGCCCAACCTCACCATCAAGAGTGACGGCCTAGAAATGCACATGGGCGATTCGGCTGGAGAGCTTTTGATCGCGAAGGGCAACGTCACCCTCTTTCACAAAGACCGCAAAGGCGAATCCGATCGCGCAGACATTGAGTTGGCCAACGACACCATCATTCTGGAAGGCAATGCTTCCATTACCAGTGAAGACAGCGAAATGAGCGGCCGTAAAATCACGCTCCACACCGATGATGATCGGATCGAGGTGGAAAATGCCACGGGGAGTTCTCGCCAATGAATCTCACCGCACGCGAACTCGTAAAAAGTTTTAAGGGCCGCACGGTCGTCCAGGGTGTTTCGCTTGAATTACAGGCCGGGCGCGCTGTAGGGCTGCTCGGGCCGAATGGCGCGGGCAAGACGACGACGTTTTACATGATGGTTGGCCTCATCCAGCCCGACTCGGGAAGCGTTTTGTTAGACGGCCACGACATCGGCCAGCTGCCGATTTACGAACGCGCCCGTCTAGGCTTGGGCTATCTACCTCAAGACGCGTCGATTTTTAGGAAGCTGAGCGTCGAAGACAATATTTTTGTCGTTTTGGACAATCTTAAAATCAGCCGAAAAGAAAAGAGAGCCCGTGTGGAACGTGCGCTTTCGGATCTGGGCATTGCCCGGCTGGCGAAGCAACGCTCCTTGACGCTGAGCGGCGGAGAGCGGCGACGATTGGAAATCGCCCGTGCCCTCGCCCTTCAGCCGAAGTTTTTGCTGCTCGATGAACCTTACGCCGGCATCGACCCGCTGGCGGTGCAGGAGATTCAGCAGATCATTAAGACTTTGCGGGAACGCGGCATTGGGATCGTTATTACCGATCACAATGTTCGCGAGACGCTCGCGAGCTGCGATGAAGCGTACCTGATCAAAGAAGGAAAGATCTGGGTACACGGCACGCCGCAAGAGATCGTCAACAATGAATCGGCTCGCCGGTTCTACTTGGGAGAAGGTTTTAGATTATGAGCATCGGGCTTAAGCAATCCCTCAATCTAAGTCAGCAGCTGGTGATGACTCCCCAGCTCCAACAGGCGATCAAACTCTTGCAGCTTTCGCGCATGGAGTTGGAAAACTTAATCAACACGGAGCTCGTCGAAAATCCGATTCTCGAAGAATCTGCGGACTCCGAGAGCACAACCCAAAGCGTGTCGGATGTAGAAACACAGCCCGAAAGCAAACCAACGGAAGAAAACCCGCAAGCTTCGGAAGATTTTAACTGGGAAAGCTATCTCGAAAATGCGCGTTCGACGCCCAACCTACCCGCTCACCGCGGCGGGGAAGATGATTTGCCGTCGTACGAAAACACTTTAACCGCCCCCGCGTCGCTGACCGATCACGTCATGTGGCAGTTAAAGATGAGCGACCTCACCGATCCGCAAAAAGCGATGGGCGAAGTCATCATCGGGAACATCAACGAGGATGGCTATCTCCAAGCATCGCTCGAGGAAATGGCGGAGAAAGAAAGCTTCGATATCCACGAACTCGAAGCGGTGCTTTACCACATCCAATCTTTTGACCCCATCGGCGTCGGCTCGCGTGACTTGAAAGAGTGCTTGCTCGTCCAGATCTACGACATGGCCTTCAACGATGAATCGTTGGAGCGTATGGTGGAAAACCACCTGCCCGACCTCGAGAAGAAGAATTACCAGAACATCGCCAAAACGCTCGCTATCTCGATGGAAGATGTCGTCGAGCGTGTGAAGATCATCGAAGAGCTAGAGCCCAAGCCAGGCCGCGCTTTCGGTGGCACGCCCGCGCATTACATCATTCCCGACATTTACGTCGCCAAGCGCGGCGATGAGTATGTCGTGATGCTCAATGAGGACGGTTTGCCGAAGCTGAAGATTTCGGGCTTTTACAAAAACCTTCTTGAGGAAGGTGCGCAGAAGCAGGCCGAGACCAAAGAATACATCCAAGGCAAACTCCGCTCCGCCGTGTGGTTGATCCGCAGCATCCACCAGCGCCAGCGCACGATTTACCGCGTGACCGAGAGCATCGTGAAGCAGCAGAAGGAATTTTTCGACAAGGGTATCGCCTTTTTGAAGCCCATGGTCCTCCGCGATGTCGCAAACGATATCGGCATGCATGAATCGACGATTAGCCGCGTGACAACGAATAAGTATGTCCACACACCGCGCGGCATCTTCGAATTGAAATTCTTTTTCAACAGCGGCATTAGCCGTGTGCACGGCGCCGACGTCGCAAGCGAAACCGTGAAAGAAAAAGTGAAAGCGATCGTCGCCCAAGAAGATCCAGCTCATCCATTTAGCGATCAGAAAATCGTCGAGATGTTGCTGAAAGAAAACATCAACATTGCACGCCGCACCGTGGCCAAGTACCGCGAGATGTTGGGAATCCTCCCGTCTTCGAAACGCAAAAAAGTGTTTTAAGAAACCACTCGCAGGAGTATTTCTTAAGTAGGTCTTTGTGAGAAGGAGTCAATCGAATGAGTGTCCATTTCGCATTCCGTCAAATCGAAGCAACCGAAGCCCTCAAAGCTAAAATTGAAAAGCGGGTCGACAAATTCCGCAAATTCATCACGTACCCCGTAGATGTGCACGTGATGCTGAGTCTGGAAAAGCTACAGCACGTAGCTGAAATCACCCTCCACGCCGAGTTCAAGAGCATGGTCGCCGTGGCAAAGACGAAGAACCTCTACGAATCCATCGATCTGGCTGCCAAGAAGATCGAGACCCAGTTGAAAAAAGAGCGTGAAAAACACAAGGGCCATAAGCAGGCGCACAAAGTCGCCCGGCCTAAGGTTGCCGCTAAGCTGGCTCGTGATGTGGGTGCTGTGCTGCCCCATAGCGAAAAGAAGCGCGCCTAGAGCCCAGCGGGCTCGGCTAAGGGTTGAGGATTTAGGCTTAATCCTTGAGCCTGAACCCTTAAACCTCATCTGACGTGCCCAACCAGAGAAGAGGCTTGCATCCCCTCGCGCAAAGGCGTAGTTACCGCGCCTTATGTTTCAGTGTTTGTCAGTTTTTGGAATCGCTTTGGGCCTCGCGCTTTGGTGCGCCTACGCCTCTACCGGTCTGTGAAGTGCGGGAGACAGAAGTCTCCCCAGAGAGTGCCCTCGCCTGTTTTCAGCAGGTAATCGCAATCTGCCAGTCGCTTAAAAACACGCGTTAGAGACGCCGTCGTGTACCCGCGCGCCAGCTCCATAATTTTCGGCACAAAAAAAGGCGGTACGCCGATTTGTGGACCGATCACCTTCGGATCATTCACGCCGCTCTCTAAAAAACCCAAGCACTGAGAAATCTGCCGGAAATGGCGCAAAAGGATTGAGAGGATTTTAATCTCGCTCTCTCCTCCCAAAGTAAGCCGGTGCAGTTTCAGCATCGCTGCCAACGAGCGGCGCGCAACGATGTCTTCGCTCAATTGAAAAATATCTTCTGAGAGAGAGACGCCGCACACTTCGCGCACTTGCTCGACGCGGATTTCTCGGGCGTCCCCTACAAAAAGCGCAGCCTTCTGGCACTCACTCGAAACCAAAGCCAGACTTCGATTTCCAACTTCCACCAGCGCATCCCAAGCCTGGGGCTCAATGGATTTTCCCACACGTTTTTCGAAGAACGTACGCCAGCGCGGCCAATCGCGATCGAAAGGCTCGGCTACCTCAAGAACGACGCCGTTTTTCTCGGCATCTTTGATCCAGCTTTTGCGCCGGTCGATTTTTTCCGCAATCATTAAGAAACACGTCTGCGGCGCTGGGTTTTGGAAGTAGCCTTCGAGGCGTTCTAAGAGCGCGGCCGGTGCTTTTTCAAAACGCCGGCAAATCACCAAGCGAATAGAATCCGGCGCATCAAAAAGCCCGGGAAGCGTGTCTAAAGAAGCCAGCAAGTCGACGGGAGAAACCTGCTCGGCATCGAAAACGTCTTGGTTGAAACCTTCCGTGCCGGCTTGCAGGAGTTTGGCTCGGAGCTTTTCCAAAAACTCCCCTGCTTGGAAGGGTTCGTTTCCTGAAACCACATATAAGGGCGCTACCCGGTTCTCGAGATCGCGCAGCGCTTGGGCGAGTCCCACTGCCGCCATTAGAAAAGCTCCATCATTGCGTCGTAAACGTCGCGCATCATATCGCGCGCAATGCCGGCGTATTGGGATTCGATCAAAGACTGCTGCAGAACCCCGACCGAGCTAGGCGCCTCGTAGTTATACGTGCGATCGACAACGCCTGGCACGCGCCGGAAGTTGGAAAACTTTTGCGTCCAGAGGACTTTGCCCGAAGCCGGGTCAGTGAGGCGCAACGTCACATCCACATCGAGCACGATTTCAGTGGGAAGACGCCGGTAGTCCTGCAAACCGTTGTAAGGCGTCGGTGTCGAGGCCGCCGGCACGTACCCAATGCGCGTCACCGTGCCTTGCAGCTTGTAGGCGCCCTGGCGGGGAGAGCTCAAGGTCCCAAGACCCCGGCTCTGCAATTCGCGGATAAGTGCGTTCGTAAAGAACCGCTCGGCACCGACCTCGTCCGTTTCATTATCGAAAATGGGGACGAAAATTCCCTGGGGGTTATCAAAACCCGTTTTAAGGCGGTGCTGAAGGCTATAGCCGCACCCCGTCATGACCAAGAGGGTAAGGAGCGCCACAGCCCTTTGTAAGACCCCCTTGCCGGCAATAGAAAAAACGTCGTAATTTTTAGGGTCTGTACCGTAATGCATCTCTGCCCGCACACTAGCAGAAAGGAACCCTACTGTGGAAGACGTGGTCATACTCTCAGCGGCCCGCACCCCTATTGGCGCTTATCTCGGAGCTTTCAAAGACGTCCCGGCCCCCAAACTGGGCGCGGCCGCAATTGCCGAAGCCCTGAAACGGGCCGGCCTCGACCCGAAACTGGTCGATGAATGCTTGATGGGCTGCGTTTTGCCCGCCGGCCAAGGCCAAGCACCGGCGCGCCAGGCGGCGATTTACGCCGGCCTTCCCAATACAGTCCGGTGCACAACCGTTAACAAAGTTTGCGGCAGCGGGATGAAGACCGTGATGCTCGCCGCTCAAGCCATCCAAAGCGGCGACGCTGAATTCATTGTCGCCGGCGGCATGGAGAACATGAGCCGCGTGCCCTTCTACTTGGATAAAGCCCGCGAAGGTTACCGCTTGGGCAATGGCAAGCTAATCGACGGATTGATCGGCGATGGCTTGTGGGATGTCTACGGCGATCAGCACATGGGCAATTGCGCTGAACTCTGCTCGCGCGACAAAAAGATTTCCCGCGCGGAGCAAGATGCCTTTGCGCGCCAAAGTTACGAACGCGCACTCGCCGCGCAGAAGTCCGGCCTTTTCAATGCTGAAATGGTTGCTGTGACGGTGCCCGGGAAAACGCCCGTGACGGTTTCCGCGGATGAAGAACCCGGAAAAGCAAAGCTCGATCGCTTTGCCGATCTCAAACCCGCTTTTGAAAAAGAAGGCACCGTCACCGCTGCGAATGCGAGTTCGCTCAATGACGGCGCGGCAGCCTTGGTCTTGGCATCGGCTTCTGCAGCCAAGCGTTTGGGGCTAAAACCCATCGCGCGGCTTGTCGCCCAGGCCTCGCATGCTCAGGCGCCGGAGTGGTTCACTACCGCGCCGATTGGCGCTACGGAAAAGCTTCTCAAACGCGCAGGGCTCACAGCGAAAGACATCGATCTTTTTGAAATCAACGAGGCATTCTCGGTCGTCGCCTTGGCCTGCATGCAGGGACTGGAAATCGACGATAAACGCGTCAATACCCGCGGCGGCGCGGTGGCTTTGGGCCACCCTATTGGCGCAAGTGGCGCGCGCATTCTAACGACGCTCATCCATGCCCTACACCACGATAAGAAGAAACGTGGCGTCGCTTCGATCTGCATCGGCGGCGGGGAAGCCACGGCGGTCTTGATCGAGGCCATGGGATGATCCGCTTGCCGGAAAATCCCGCGTTGGAAAAACTTCTACGCGATAAGACGCTAGCCACCTTGGCAGCTTCCCGCAACACGCCCCCGCGCGTGGGGAAGCTGCGGCCTTGGGAACGCGTCGCTTTCTGGCTCTTGCACCGGCAATTTGCGGAAGGCAAAAGCTCGGGCCTGGGTGTTGCCATGCGCACCGCACGGCGTGTGCGCGGTTGGTTCCCGCGCAAACAGGCAGCTCTCAAACCAGAGTGGGCCACATGAACCGCACCATCCACCAATTCCACTACACCGTCAGTGATCACGACGCCGTCGGCAATCACCTGCGCCTGATTCAGAGAGCTTTGCGGCAAGAGGGAATCGGTGGGGAGATCTTTGCCTGCGAGGACCGCACTCACGGCGCTACAGTCCGCAGGTTCGTCCCCGGTGCCTTGAGCGGCGCGGACTTGGTACTTGTGCACCATTCGCAGGGCAATCCAGCACTCGACCGAGTGCTCGCAGAGAATGCTCCGAAGGCGCTGCTCTACCACAACATCACGCCCGAAAATTTCTTCCGGCACGACCCTTATGTCGCCGAGCTTTCACGCTTGGGGCGGCAGCAACTCCATGCCTTCCATGGCAAGGTGGTGGCGGCGTTTGGGGACTCACGCTTTAATTGCGCGGAATTGCGCGTCATGGGTTTTTCCCATGCAGAAGTGTTTCCGCTATTGGATTTAGACCCCACGCCCGCCGTCCCGTCTCCTAAAGTATCTGGCCTCCGCCGCCTGACTTTTGTGGGCCGTATTGCGCACCATAAAAACCAAGCGTTTCTCGTCGAAGTTCTTGCAGAACTCGAGCGCGCATTCCCCGGGCACTATGAGCTGTGGCTCGCCGGAAAAGCCGACCCGCTCTATGGCACCTACCTCTCGCTGCTCGCCAAAGCGCGCGGTGTGAGCGAAATCGTGAACTGCCGATCGGGTATGAACGAGACGCAGCTACGCGCGCTTTATGCCTCGAGCCACGCTTTTGTCTGCGCAAGCTTGCATGAAGGATTCTGCGTGCCCTTGGTCGAAGCGATGCAAGCGGGGCTCCCGGTTTTTGCGCTACCGACGACCGGCATCAGGGGAACGCTGGGCCATTCCGGAATCCGCATGGCCAATCGTTCTCCCCGAGATTTTGCACACACGATCCATGCGACGCTCGGAGAACCCGAAGCCGTCGAAACCACCGTGCAAGGCCAAGCCGCACAATTGGGTGAATTGGCCCGCTGGCACAACGCCGCTAGAATCCGCACGCTTTGCGCGAGCTTAATGCCAGGGCAAGCCGCACCGCCAACTCCTGAGGGGTATCTATGAACCGCATCCGTGAAAGCCTTCAAGCCTATGGCCAGTTTCTCAAAAGCAACCCGTCGCCCGATCACGTCGCGCAGACGGAACAGCTTCCGCGCTTTTTGGAATTAATGGGACACGGGCCCGAAGCGCTTCTGCGCACGCATTCCCCCGGACATTTTACGGGATCGGCGCTGGTCACCGACTCCCGAATGGAGCAAGTGCTGCTCACACACCACGCCAAGCTGGGTCTTTGGCTGCAGCTCGGGGGCCACGCGGATGGCGATATGGATCTCGCGAGCGTTGCCTTGAGAGAAGCCGAAGAAGAATCGGGCCTGGGCAACGTCGCCCTCTTTCCCCTGGGAGAAGTTTTCGACCTATCGGCGGAAGGCTTGATATTTGATCTCGATATCCACCCTATTCCGGCACGCGGTGCGGAACCCGCGCACTACCACTACGACGTGCGCTACTTGCTCATTGGCAACCCGCAGGAGCCTTTGAAGATCACGCCTGAGTCGAAAGACCTCAAATGGGTCCCCCTTTCTGACGCTTACGGACTTTCCTCTGAGTGGAGCATGCACCGGCAGTTTGATAAACTATCCTGGCTTCGCAAACAGTGGGCCAGTGCATGAAACAGGGCGTTCTCGCCGGGTTTTTTCTTAGTCTTTGCATCCTCGTTTTTAGTTGCACCACTTCGTCGACTTTTTCGGGCGAACTAGACGCCACCTTCGGCACGGCGGGCGTCACTCTCGTCGATTTCAGCGGTTTGTCCGACACCGCCCATGCCGTCGCCGTGAATAGCTCCGGCGAGGTTTATGTTGTCGGGCGCGCGGGAAACGCCACCGAGGACTTCGGGATCGCCAAACTCACTTCTGCGGGAGTGCTGGACACGACTTTTTCTGCGGATGGCAAAGACACCCAAGATATCGGTGGCTCGACCGATGACGAGGCCTACGCAGTAACCCTCCAGACCGATGGTAAAATCCTCGCTGTGGGCAAAGGCGGGAGCGACAGCTCCGCGGGCCTAGCGCTTGTACGTTGGAATACCGATGGCACGCTCGATACCAGCTTCGGCACCAACGGCATTTTTTATAACGTCCTTGTAAGCGGTTATAACGAGTTCAGATCTATCGCCTTGGACACGCTGGGCCGCATTTACGTCGCCGGGAACGTAACCTCCGGTGGCAAAAGCCGGTTCGCTCTCGTGCGGCTCACTGCGCTCGGAGCGCTGGATACGACCTTCGGCACCAATCTCAATGGCGTCGAAACCACGGCTCCCTATGCGGACTACGATGTCGTCACATCGATGGTTTTGACGACGGATGCCGTCTGGGTCGCGGGATCTGCACATATCCCGGTCAGCGTTACTGCCACCACTGCGCACTCGGATTTCTTGTTGCGTAAGTACAGCCGTTCGGGCCCGGTTCAAGGCACCTCCCATTTTGATTTCAGCGGCATTGAGGGCACAACGTCTTCGCATGTCTACGATGATAGGGTCTACAGCATGGCGCGAGACACCAGCGGCTCGCTCATTCTCGCGGGCAGTTCCACGATGGGTGGCCTGACCTATTTTGCGACGGCACGCTTCCTTTCCTCGGGTACTTTGGATACTACCTTCGGCACCCGCGGCGCGGTGATGACGACGATTAAAGAGACCACCGGAACCTCTACTATCAATGTGGATGGCGTAGCTTCGAGCCTTTTGATCTCTTCGACAGGCTATTACTTAATGGCAGGGACATCCGCGGGCACCACGCGGAATTCTTTCGCGGTCACACGGCTCAATTCCTTCGGCCAGGAACGGCCCTTCTTAGCGGAAAACTCCGCTACCCTGCTTACGCTGGATACAACCACGGCCTCCGCCAATGGCAGTGCGCTACAAACCGATGGAAAATGGGTGATTGTCGGGCAAGCGGGGCTGGGATCTAATTCCGACTTTGCTTTGGTCCGTTTTTCGCCTTGAGCTTCCAAACCCCAGCCTTCGCTTTTACCGCTTGCCGCTCAGCATCTTGGTAAAGAACTTTGTCGGTCGTCGACTGCTCGCGCTTTTGGCCCTGATCCTGCCAGGCGGCCCCGACCCGAATGAGCCGCAACCCAATATCGTCGCCCTTCAGCAAGACCTTACCCAGATACCCGCACTTGCCGCCCGAGGGAGGGCAAACCTGTTTATGCAACCAATCGACTGTAACCTTCTGGCCTTTGACGAGCGACTCCAAGGAGCGCCGGGAATTCGCAAACCCCTTCTGCCCACGCCTGGGTGCTTCGATGCCCAGGATGCGAAAGATACGCACTTTCTTTGATGTTTCAGAACGTACCTCGAGGGTATCGCCCGACCGTACCGACACGGCGATGCCCTCTAAAGTGTCCGCGTAAGCGGCGCTCCCCCAGAGAAGTGCAGCAATTATTAAAGCCATTGTTTAAGGATAATCGACAATGATCGAGTCGTGTAGCTCGCTGTAGCCCATGCGGATATTCCACCAGTGCATGCGCACCACGTTTTCCGTAGGCTCATACGACCATTGATCATCCGCGGCGCCGGTGTTGCCGCGCAACGGATAGTTCTGATCGTTATACCGGATGAAGACCTTCATATCCCGCGCCGCAATCGGTTTGCGGCTCAAACCCAGCTTGTTCTTGCTGAAACGCCGGGCCTGGGTGATAGCGGTCGCTGTAAACCAGGCTAGACCGTCATCCGCGGAGCTAGAGCTCACGACTAGGGAGCCGTAGCCCACGCTTTCCGGCGATGCGAAGGCTTGGTAGTCCGCATAGTTCTGCGCCTGGCCGCTCGTGTCGCGTACGTAAACCCGCAGAGTTTTTTTCAGGTTCGCGTTGAAGCTCGCAAAGTCCAGCCCTGCCTGGCGGAAGCTTCGGCCTGCTACAGAGGAGCCTTGGGATACGGTCTGGTGCCTGTCCGCATTCGCGGTATGGACATAAACTAATAGCGGAACGTTCGGCTCGTAGAATCCAGCTTGGTAGAAGCCCGTATAGCTTTTAACGGCGACGAAGAATTTTTCCAACGCCCAGATCGGCGAATTGAAATACTCCGCCGATCGCGTGCCATCGATCATCCGGTTCAGTTCATAGACCGGGTTGTTGTCCTGGTAGCTGACAATCCCCGTGCCCTGAGAATTCGCCTGGACCCGGCCTCGGAACTCGCGCGCGTTGAGCACCGCTAGTGAGTAATGAATGTCCGCCTTCTTTAGCTGATCGATGAAGTAGCTCGTGTTCTGCTTCATCTGACTGTAATAGGCGTCAGAGGAAGACGGGTTATCCAGAACAAAGAGAATTTCCGCGCGCGGCCCTGGCAGCACGCTGGTGAACGGGTAAACATCCGGCTTCGAAGTCACTGTGCCGCCTTGGACGGTCACGCGCATTTCGACAGAGCTTTGCTTCACCCCGTTCGAAGCTTCGATACGGAAACTACGGATGGCTGGTCCCGGAGTGGGCTTACCACCCACCAAACCATTCGCCTTCACGTCCAGCCACTCGTCGCCCGAGAGCTTTTTGAAAGTGAGGCCTAAGCCGCTGCGGTCTTGGGCGAAGTTCTTAAGATCCAGGCTCACGTCCTGGCCAACCGTACCCGTGAGTTCAATGAGATCGTCCAGCCAATCCGGTTCGAAAACCTCATTACCCACCTGCACCACGATTAAACCAGGGCTGGATGACCCACCCGCATCGCTGACCTGGAATGCCAACGTGAAACCCTGTTTCGCGCTAGCGGGGAGATCGATCTTCAGCTTGCCCGAAGCGCTCAAAGAAATTCCCGGCGCCGGGGTTTGCAGCAAGAACGTGAGCGCCTGGCCTTCGGGATCTGTCACTCGGCCCGGTTGAGCCAATTCGAATTCGTATTTATTGCCCGGAACGAGCGAGAATTTCAGCCCGTCTGCATTTACGATAGGAGCACGGTTGCCGCCCGTGACTTCGCCGCCTGCATCGATAGAGGTTGAGACCTTGCCGTCTTTAACAACAAAAGAAGCGACGAAGGGGCCCGCATTCTGGAGTGGCGGCTTGCCGCCCACATGGCCCGTCAGCGGATTGACTTGGATCCAAGTCGGGCTTCCGGAACCAAGTTCAAAAGTCAGAACATCTTTGTCATCGTCTTCCGCAAGAGGCGCGAGCTCAAAGGAAAACTCTTGGCCCGCGACGATGTTTTTACCTAAGTCGATCGCCGCTTGCTTCCAGCGCGGCGGCGTGTTCGAAGAATCCACCAAGACCGTCACAGGCGCCGTATCGGTCGCCCCCTGAGGATCGCGGACTTCAATGGTGAAAACGTTGGGGCCTTCGTGCGATTCCGCGGGAATCCCCATCACAACGCCTGTGTTGGTCACATAGACGTCTTTCCAGGTGGGTAGATTCACGCCTCTAAAAGAGAGCCGATCGCCCGGATCCGGATCCGACGCAAAGTCGCGGACCGATTCCATATACATTTTCCCAGCGCGGGCTTTTTTCTGCAGCACGACGGGTTTGTTCCAACGCGGCCGAGAGTTGTCGGACTTCACCGTGATGACCAGCGCGGTGGTACCGCTTTCGACATCATTCTTGGCGCCCACGACGAAGTTATTGTCATCGACATCGCCATCCGTAGGCTTGCCGTGCATCGTCCCATCGGCGTCGACTACGAGCCATGCCGGGCCGACGGTCGTATCGCGGAAATAAGTAATGGGGATGCCGTCTTCGTCTTGGGCTTTGCCCGCTAAAGTGCCACGGAATTCCACTCCCGAA
>JAIEOG010000293.1 GCA_019750655.1 bacterium | reverse complement strand
TTTGATACACTGATTGCGATTTGGCTAGCGGGCGGGAAGTAAGCGCTCGCCACTCCGGGAGCGGCGATGGGTCGGTGCATTAGCGCCTTCGTTCTTTTCAGTGTTCACATCCTCTCGCGGCTTTTTTACCGCATAGATGTACGCTGGGTTGGGGACCACGGCGTAGATCCCTGGCGCGAGCTGAAGTCTCAAAATCTGCGTGTGATAGCGTTCTTGCACCACACGAGTCTCTTTGAGCCGATTTTTACCGGCGGCGTTCCTCTACATTTCTTGTGGTTCATGGCCGGTCGGATCTTAGTGCCGGGGGCGGACAAAACTCTCCAGCGACCGATCGTGGGAACTTTTTATAAACTACTCACGCCCGCTATGGTTCCCATATCTCGCAAAAGAGATGCAAGCTGGGATGGGTTTCTTTCGCGGATCTCCGAAGACACCATCGTGATGCTAGCTCCCGAAGGGCGCATGATGCGCCGGAATGGCCTGGATTCTAAGGGGCAGCCGATGTCTGTCCGCGGTGGGATCGGAGAAATCCTCCAAGACATCCCCTCCGGTAAGATGCTGCTTTGTTACAGCAGCGGCTTGCACCATATCCAATCGCCCGGCGAACGCTTCCCTCGGATTTTTCAAACGGCGCGCATTACCTATGAGATTGTAGATATCGCCGCTTACAAGCGCTCGTTGGCAGGGGGCGATGCGCCGCTTAAGCTTGCGGTTGCAAAAGATCTAGAAGCCCGCTTAGAAAAATACCGTTGGCGCTAGAAATTCGAAGGCGATAGGAGTTCGGGAAAAATGGGATCTCTAGATCGGGTAGGGCGTTTTTGTAGAACTCTAGCACTCACGCAAAAGTCGGCTTCGTCTTTGATCCGGGCCGAAAACAGCCGGCAAGGGCGCAGCGTCGAGTATACCCACCACATCATGCAGAGTTGGGCGCAAGGGCTTTTGGATACTTTGCGTGTAGACGTAGAATATGCGGGCAAGCCCTCTCCCGAGCCCACTCTTTTTATTGGCAATCATGTGAGCTACCTCGACATTCCTCTGCTGATGTCGCGCGCGCCCGTAGTTTTCTTGGCAAAAAAAGAATTGGCGAGCTGGCCCATCTTCGGAAGGGCGATGCGCAGTGTGGGGACTGTCTTTGTGGACAGAGGTTCCCCCGGTTCTCGAAAAGTGGCCGCAGAGGCGATTGCGCCAGCGGTTCATGAAGGCGGCTATAGTGTGGCCGTGTTTGCGTCGGGCACGACGAGTATCACCGAAGACAAACCCTGGCGTTGGGGTGCTTTTAGTATCGCGAAGCGTTTTAATATTCCCTTGCAGCCTTTTCGGCTGACGTATGAGCCCCTGAGAACTGTTGCTTATATCGACGAAGACTTTTTTGCCTCCCACCTTTGGAGTCTCGTTGGAACTTCCAAGATCAAAGCACGGCTTGAGTTCGCAGACCGCATCCCCGTAGTCGAAGATCCAGAGGCCGAAGCGCGGCGTTGGTGGCAGTGGGCGCGCGATGGATTGACCCGCGTCTAACGCCACGCACGAGTCTGTTTTTATTTCAAGAAATCAGGGCTCTTAAATCATTTTTTTTAAGCAGTTTCGACAGGGCTTTCTGCTTGAAAACGCCATTTTTCTCTGGCAGCGTCGACGTCGGGTAACAGGTTGATTTGAGGGGGCCTTCTTCAGGCATGCGACAATCGATTTTTCTTTTCTCCCTCGTGTGGGGAGCTACGGCTTTTTGTTCCATCGCGGAGCAAGCGAGGTCGGGTAGCGACGCGGCTCCTTCTTGCGTCGCCCAAGTCGCACTCGGTCCCAAGGTTGCTTGGAACGGCGGCGTAAACGCTGCCGATCCCGCCAAACGCCAAGTCATCGCTAATTCCATGCGCGGGTACTTCTTGATGAACTACCTCTACCGCAATGGAAAACTCCAAGACGTCATCGACTCGTTAGATAAGTTTCAAAAGATGGGTGTGAAGCTGCTCTGGCTTAACCCTGTGCATGAACAGACGGTCATGCATTGGAAAAACCCGCTCTCTACACTGGATACAAAAGATCCCGCGTTGGGAATAGAAGACAACCCCTTCAAGGGCGCTCGGGACGATGCCCAAGAGCACAATAACCATGGCTATTGGGTCTCTGATCATTTCAGCGTCGCTCAACGCCTAGGCGGCCCCGAAAAGCTCAAGACTTTAGTAATCGAAGCACGTAAGCGTGGCATCGAAATCTGCTTGGACACCGTTCTAAACCACTTTGGCTACCCCGCGGATGAAAGCGTACGGTTTAAGATCGGGGATGAATGGGTCCACCCCGGCAATGAAGAGTTCTTCAAATCCGTTTACGGACGCACCCGCCACTATCAAGTCCCGGTGAATCTCTACCGAACTTTGAGCTCCGCCGATGAAGCGTCTGCAGCACGCAGCGCCCAAAAAGAATTGGCTGTTTACGCTTTGGAGAATCTTGCCGCCTTGGAGCACAAGAATCCCAAGGTGCAGCAATACCTTATCGATGCTTATAAATATTTCTTCGATGAAATGGGCATCCGCACTTTCCGCATCGACGCCGCCAAACATTATTCTCAGAAGTTTCTCGCGCAGTTTATCAACGCTCTTAATGATCATGCAGCGAGCAAAGGTGAACAGATTACGTTCATTGTAGAATTCCTAGAATACCGAGATTCTGTGCTCGATGTCTTCGTGAACGACCTAGTCGCGGCGGTGAAGGATTCGTCGCTATTATTCTTCTTAGATTTCCCGCTCGCACGCGAATTGCGCCGCTTACACTATGATGAGGCGAGTGAAAGCAAGCGATTGCCCTACCAAAACCTCAAGGGGCATATCACTTACCGCGACAGCACGCGTCCCACGAGCCGCATGATTCCGATGGTGGAGGATCACGATCTTAGCTCTCCGATCAGTGACGAGTTCTTCGATCGGATGATCTACATCACCGCGGAGTTCTTCAGTTACAACCCGGTCGTTCTCTTCCACGGGAACGAAGGGAACCGCGCCCCACAACAAGCGCGAAGCCTGATTGACGATGTCGATCCTGACGGAGCGGTTGCGAAATACGTCAACCGCCTGGGAGAAGCGCTCGCGCCTTACCGCGCAACGGCCAGCTTTAAAACCAGCCATTTTCATGCAGCCGAAGGCGATTTCATGCTCGTGGAAAAAGCCCGCGATACGAACCATTCGATTTTCCTAATGACGGAAAAGTCTGGTCAGGCTGGCTTCCAAGCTACGGTACAGCTCCCGACCCACCTGAATGGCCGCGATTTCCGCTTCGTAATGGGTGGAAATGGCTCCGAACTCGCTATCCGCGAAGTTTCGGGCGGTTATGAATTATACGAGATGAACGATACGAAGAGGATTCTTGCCGAACTGAGCGTTGAGCACAAAGGGCCCGGCTTGGTCCTAAACGTCCGTTCCTACGATAAGTTCTTCGCTGTCTTCGAGATGGTTACGCCGTAACGCTTCCCCGCGCTGGGCCCGCCAAAAGCTGGGTTTGGAACAAGCTTGTCGGTCGCATCCCTTAGTGCTAAACCCCCTACACCAGTAAAGAATTCCTCGCGCGGGAGAGTTAGATCATGCGGAATAGATACACCCAAACCTTTCTTTTCAGTTTCAGCGTTCTGTTTAGTTCCTCACTAGCGACTGCGGCGGCGAAACTCACGATCTCCTGCGGATCGAACGGTGTAGAACGGCAAATCTGCCAAAGCGGCATCGATGCCTGGAGCAAGAAGACGGGCGTGCCGGTGGCGGTTTTCTCATCGCCCAATGACAGCAATGACCGCCTGGCACTCTACCAACAACTACTGGGCGCGGGTTCTTCCGATATCGATGTTTACCAAATTGATGTGGTTTGGCCGGGCCTCCTCGCCAACCAGATGCTGGATCTCAAGACGCATTTCACGCCCGCAGAACTGAAAGCCCATATCCCGGGCGCACTCGCGAACAACCAAGTCGGTGAAAAGCTCGTAGCGATTCCCTGGTTCACCGATGGTGGCGTGCTGTATTACCGCTCCGACCTCCTGAAGAAGTATGGCAAGAAAGTCCCCGCCACCTGGCAGGAACTCGAAGCCACTGCAAAAGACATTTTGGAAAAAGAAAAAGCCGCAGGCAATGCGGACCTCTGGGGCTACGTCTACCAGGGCCGTGCATATGAAGGCCTCACTTGCAATGCGCTTGAGTGGATTGCGAGCTTTGGCGGTGGGCAGCTTTTTGATGCTTCTGGTAAAGCGACCTTCAACAATCCCCAAGCGGTTGCCGCTTTGGATTGGATCGGCGCGCAGACGGGAACCATCGTGCCACGCGGCGCTTTGAGCTACAGCGAAGAAGAAGCCCGCGGCACATTCCAGTCGGGTAAGGCGATTTTCTTGCGCAACTGGCCTTATGTTTGGGGTTTGGTGCAGTCGGACGATAGCCTAGTGAAAGGCAAAGTAGGCATGGCTGCCTTGCCGACCGGCAAAGCAGGTGCACCGCGCGCCTCCACGTTGGGTGGTTGGTCGCTGGCTGTTTCTGCTTATTCCAAATTTCCAAAAGAGGCGGCAGATCTCGTGCGCTACCTGACTAGCGCAGAAGAACAAAAACGCCGTTCCATCGAGGGCGCGTTCAACCCCACGCGCGTGGCTCTTTATGACGATGCGGCGATCTTGAAAAAGAACCCGCACTTGAAAGAGCTCAAACCCGTTTTCCTCAGTGCCGTGCCTCGTCCGGCCGCCCAAACAGGCGCAAAGTACAACCGCTTCAGTGCGGACTTCTGGAACGCCGTCCACTCCGTTCTCTCGCAGAACGAGAAAGCCGCCGCCGCTTTGAAAAAGCTCGAAGAGCGAGTGGCGACCTACACGCAAGGCGGGAAGGGCTGACGCGCCCTTAGTGATAGTGGAGACGACTTTACCCAATTCCATAGCGCAAGACATTGCGCGCGCCAGTTTCGGCAGCCGCCTCTGGAATTTCTTCCGCTACTCCCGCGTTTTCTGGGCGTGGCTTTTCCTTGCTCCCACGATCGTCACACTGCTTATCGTTGCGGGTCGCCCGCTGCTCGGCACCTTTATCTTGAGTTTTACGGACGCCCAGCTCCTCACTCTGAAAGAGGCGAGTTTCGTGGGGCTGAAGAACTATATCGCGGTCTTGAGTGATCCCGATTGGTGGATAGCCGTGCGCAATACGGTGACCTTTTCCACGGCTTCTGTAGTTCTGGAAACGGTGTTGGGGCTAGCCATCGCGCTTGTTCTGAATGCAGAATTCCGCGGGCGAGCTTTGCTGCGCGCGGCGGTGCTTATTCCATGGGCGATTCCGACAGTGATTTCCGCCAAAATGTGGACCTGGATGTACAACGATATGTACGGCGTTGTGAACGCAGCATTCTTGGCTTTCGGTTGGATCGATAGCCCTGTGGCTTGGCTTTCAAGCTCGGACACAGCGATGGCAGCGCTGATCGCGGTAGATGTTTGGAAGACTACCCCTTTCATGGCGTTGCTCATCTTGGCCGGCCTGCAGCTCATCTCTAAAGATGTCTACGAAGCGGCCCGCATCGATTCCGATTCGAAGGCGCGCGTATTTTGGTCGATTACGCTCCCCCTGCTAAAGCCCACCATCGTGGTCGCTGTTATCTTCCGCGCACTCGATGCGCTTCGCGTGTTTGACCTTTTTTATGTGCTGACGGGCAACAAGGTCGATACTGGCACAGTCACCATTTACGCGCGCCAGCGCCTGATGGAGTTCCAGGAGTTTGGTTTGGGTTCTGCGGCTTCGGTTTTGATTTTCTTGTTCATCGGCGCTTTCACGCTCGTTTATCTCTGGCTTTCCCGGCCTAAGGGGGAGCAAGCATGAAGGCCCTGCAACGCATCGGTTTGTACGCTCTTGTTCTACTGGTCGTGCTTTACGCGGTCTTTCCGTTTTACTGGGCGATTGTCACTTCCCTAAAAACGGGTAGCAGCCTTTTCAAAGTGGACTGGATCCCACCGCAGCCAAGCCTGGAGAACTACGCCACGGTATTGCGCGAAGAGAGTTTTCTCCAGAGCGTGATCAATTCCGTGATTGTGGCCTCCACGACGTCGCTGTTGGCGTTGGGCATCTCTATTTTGTCGTCTTACTCGCTGGCACGCATCCCGTTCCGCGGGCGGTCGTTGATCTTGCTCACCATCTTAAGCGTTTCTATGTTCCCGCAGATTGCGGTTTTGTCTGGGATGTTTGAACTCATCCGCTGGATGGGGCTCTACAATACCCTTACGGGCTTGAGTTTCTGTTATTTGATCCTGGTGCTGCCATTCACTGTTTGGGTGATGCGTGGGTTTATGAAGGCCATTCCCAAGGAGCTCGAGGAGGCAGCGATTTTGGACGGCTGTGGCCCTTGGCGTATCGTGAGCCGGGTTTTCTTTCCGTTGATTCGCCCGGCGCTCGCAACTACAGGCTTGCTTGCTTTTATTGCGGCCTGGAATGAATTTCTTTTTGCCCTGACGTTCACTTTGTCTTCAGACAAGCGAACCGTGCCCGTAGCGATTGCGATGTTGAGTGGTGGAAGCCAATACGAGCTTCCGTGGGGAAATATCATGGCGGCATCGGTGCTCGTAACCTTGCCGCTGGTGGTTTTGGTGTTGGTGTTTCAGCGGCATATCGTATCTGGGCTGACCTCAGGAGCGGTGAAAGGCTAAGTTATGGCGAGCGTTGTTTTACAAAACGTCAGCAAGAAGTTCGGCAAAACCGAAATCATCCAAGGTTTGAATCTTGTTGTAGAGAGTAATCAGCTCACAGTTTTTGTGGGGCCTTCGGGGTGCGGTAAGTCGACGATCCTGCGCTGCATCGCTGGACTAGAGGAAGTTTCTGCCGGCGAAATCCGCATCGACGGACAGCTAGTGAATGATGTTCCGCCGTTCCGCCGCGGAATTGCCATGGTGTTTCAGTCCTATGCGCTTTACCCGCATATGACGGTTTATGAAAACATGCGCTTTGGCCTGATTTCCTTGAAGCTACCAAAAGCGGAGATTGAAAAACGTATCGCGCATGCGGCCGAGATGTTGGCTTTGACGCCGTATCTGCAGCGCAAACCGAAACAGTTGTCTGGCGGCCAGCGCCAGCGCGTGGCTATGGGCCGGGCCTTGGTACGCCAACCGAAGGTGTTCCTGTTTGATGAGCCGCTCTCTAATCTGGATGCGGCCTTACGGACGCGGATGCGCGTGGAAATTGCGCGTCTGCGTAAGTCCTTAAGTGCCACCGCAATCTACGTCACACACGATCAAGTCGAAGCGATGACTCTCGCCGATAAGATCGTGGTACTTCGGGGCGGCAAGGTTGAACAAGAGGGCACGCCGCTCGACATCTACCACCGCCCCGCAAACCGATTCGTGGCGAGCTTTATTGGCTCACCTGCGATGAACTTTGTCCCGGCGCGCTTGAAGATGGTTGGCCCTGCAGGGCAGATAGAGTTTGAAAGTGGATCGCCTTTGGAAGTCAAAGCGCCCACCGTCTCAGGCCAACACGAAGTGGAATTTGGTATTCGGCCGGAGCATGTCAGCTTGGACACAAACCTTCCAGGCAAGCTACGCGGTAAAGTCTTTGCTATCGAAAAACTCGGCGACCAGTCGCTGGTGCACATGCATCTTGATGGCACTCCCCAAAAAGGCATGGACGGTGCGTTTGTGGCGCGTCTGCCTGGAGAGATTGAAGTGGGTTCCGATGGTGAATTGGAACTAGGCTTTGATCCATCGCGCGTGCACTTATTTGAAACTGGCGGGGCGGTAATCCCCTCGCACTTCTAAAAATGAAGCCGCGCCACCCTCTGATCGCAGACGTCCTTCGTCCCTACTACACAGCTACGGAGCTTGACGCCTTGGAGCGCCTATTGGCGCCTTCGATGGCGATTGCTTTGAATCCGTTGGGCCGCGTTTGCGCTTCGAATCGAGAGGTCGAAGGAAGCGACCCGACCAACTACGATGCTGTTTGGGTGCGCGACAGCGTTTGGGCTTATTACGGATTGCGTGCGCAGGGCGCCGATGAAAAGGCCGGCGTCGTCTTGCGCGGGCTTTTGGATTACTTTTCTTCTCCCAAGCAGCTCAAGCGACTGGAAACGATTACGCGAGAACCCGAGCGCAGCCAAGCCGCGGATGGCGCCATGCAGGTATTGCACATCCGCTTCGATGGGAAATCCACGGCATTTGAAGATGTGCAGTCCGAGGGCCATGACCAGATCTGGAATCACAAGCAGAACGACGCCGTCGCGCTGACTGCGTTGGCGGTTGGCGAAGCCTTGTTGGAAGGCTGGTGGAAGCCGGAGGTGCTAACGGGCCAAGCAAAAACGTTTTTGCTGGGGCTTCCTGCCTATTGGCAGGCTTTGCGCTTTTGGCAGTATGAAGACGCTGGCGCTTGGGAAGAAATCGAACGCGTTAACACCTCCAGTATTGCGCTCGTGGTTCGCAGCCTGGAAGTTTGGCAGAAGCTCCTGGGCCAAAGCGGTTGGTTGGGTGTGTCGGGAGCGGGTGAAGCCTCGGCGCTTTTACCGGAGCTCATCGCTCACGGGTACGCACGCATTCAAAAACAAACGCCCTTTGAATCGCCTGATTATCCAGCGGGTGCGAAATACCGCGAGGCAGATGCCGCACTTTTAAATCTCATTTTCCCGGGAAAGCTCGACAAGCAATCGTGGGACGATCGGCGCAGAGTCCTGCAGACGGTCGAACGGTTGGTACGCGAAGTGGGAACGATCCGCTACGAAGGTGATTCGTACCAATGCGCGGGCTTTTGGCGGGGTGAAATGGCTCCCGAAACTGACTCTCGTACCGATGATACGAGTTCGGAAGCGGCTTTTGCCGAGCGTGGGACGCGGCTAAAGGCCGGCACAGAAGCGCAGTGGTTTTTTGATTCCTGGATCTCTCAAGCGTACGGGATCCTCTTCCACGCGACGGCGGATAAGGAAGACTACAAACGCCAAGTCCACTTTTTCAACCGCGCCCTTTGCCAGCTGACGGGCCCGGGAGAAAAAGGCGCCGACGGCAAGCCGGTTCCCGAGGGGGCTTTACCGGAGTCGTACAACACGGTTTTAGAGGGAGAGAAGCGATCCTTCGCGCCTAGCCCTATCACGCCCTTAAACTGGTCAAAAGCCTGCTTGGCGCTAGCTTTACGTCAACTGAGACAGTCCTTGACCCAGAAGGTGCCCAAAAACGGCACCATACTCCACTCCTAGCCTTAGCCTGAGCCTAAGCCTGCCGCATACCATGCGGCTACACCTGGCAGCCCACTTGCAAAGAATTCCCATGGTTTGGAGGGGAGTCCCTTGCGCGACACTCTGATTTTAGTTGGGATGTTACTTCTGTTGGCTTTAGTGATCTGGCTGATGCAGCCCGAGCACAAAGCAACCTTGCACGTGAGCGAAGGGCCCATGATGGAACTGCCTTTGCCGCCTCGCAAAGCGGTTGCCAAGCCAGTGGCTGCGCCATTGCCCTCGTTGTATTCACGCCGCTCCGGCAAACAAGCCAAGAAGATTGTGCACGGCGTGGGTGTGGAAGCTTATTTAGAAAACCGCCGCGATCGTGTTCTTTACGATGTCTCCGAACGCCGCCCTGAGAAGGTTCGGCTGTTTGTGCAGTGCATGGAATTGAAGAAAGAAAAAGCGACGGAACTGTCCCGCAGCGAATGCGGCGATTTACTCAGCTACACGCCCTCACGGGGCACTGAGCGCCTCCTCGGGCGCCCCTAGAGCCGGTACCGTAACGCGATCTCCCACCGCTAGAGAATAGACTTTAAGCAAAGCCCGTAAGTGTGCTTCGGCAGAGTGTTTTTCCTGCACCTGCTTTTGCGCGGCCCGCGCCATTTCTGAAGCCTGCTCCGGGTGATCCAGAACGCGAGAAAGTGCGCGCGCCATCGCCGCGCGATCTCCCAGCCGTACGGTTTGGCCCGTCTTCCCATCCCGAATGAGTTCATTCAACGCCGGTACATCGTACGCGACGACCGGCACGCCATAAGCACACGCTTCTGCGACCGACAGCCCAAACGTTTCGGGGCCTTGGTTCGGTGCTACAAGGGCCGTGGCCGAAGCAAGAATGCGTGCAGTCCGCTCTGGCGAAGTGCGGCCCAAGAAGCGCACGCGCGTATCGAGTTCCAAAGTATGGCAAAGCTGCTCGAGGTTTTCGCGCTCATGGCCTTCACCGCAGACCCAAAGGCTCCAGGGCCGGTGGCGCAGAAGACGCAAGGCATGTAGCAAGTCGCGCAGGCCCTTCAGCGGCGTTAAGCGCGCCGCAAAAACAAAGAGTGGTTTTGGGACATCTATCGGTGAGGCAGGGGGGACCATGACCGGGTTGGGTACGGACACCAACATCCGCTCCGGCCAGCCATCACGCACAAGCGTTTGAGTGACATAGTCGCTAATGCTCAGAACATACTTTAACTGTGTCTCTAGAGCGCGGCGCCGTTGCAGGTAGTTAAGCACTGCGTGCGCGCGGTGCAGGTCCGATTTGAGAAAACTCAAGCAGCCGTATTCGCGATTGGAAGCAAGGCACTTCCAGCCGCTTTTCTTCTCGCAGTGCGAAGCGCCGGGGATTAACCGTGCACTCGAAGGGCATGAAGGCGCCACAGTGTGCGCGGTCAAAACCGAAGGCAGAGGCGCTGCTGCCTCGACAAACCGGGGATCAAAGCAATCGTGCCAATGCACGACGTCCGGGCCGAATTCTTCGAGCGCTTTTCTAAATGCGCGAACCGCACGGCGCACGACCACCGGAGAACTCAGGTTGTGGAAACTCGACAGCCCCGGAATGAGTCTTACGTCGGCACCCGCGGGCGATTGCCCGACTTGGCGATCGGCAATGACAGAAACCGTGCACCCTGACTCGGTGAGTAAACGGCAGGATTGGCTCAGAATGCGTTCTTGGCCAAACGCGTCGCCGACTTGGGGGGCCACCATGACAATCCGCATCCGGCTATTGTATCATTAGCTTCGGCAACGGGGGGCGGCGTGGGACTTCGAATTGATATCGGAGTAGGTGGGCGTTTTCACGCGGACCGTCTTGCCGGCGCGCTATTGCAGTCGGGCCACTCCGTCGAGATTCACACGACGTATCCCATCTCTCGTTTTCCAAAAGATCTTCAAGCGCACGTGCACAGCCAGATCGCTCCCGAAGTATTCTTCCGGCTGCTTTCTAAACTCGGCGCAGAAAACTCTGGCGACTTGGTGAAAATGCATTGGTTCGGCAGTGCGCTGGCGAAGCGCTTACAAAAGCAGCCTGCCGATCTTTTTATTGGTTGGTCTTCCTTCTCTCTCGAAACATTACGTCTGGGCTGCCACCGACACCGCGCCATCTTGCGCGATAGCGCACACATGCGCACTCAACTCGATATCCTAAACAAAGAAGCGCGTTTTCATGGCGTGCGCCTACCCGACCGCAGCGCCGCACTCGAACGCGAGGAAGAAGAGTATGCGCTAGCCGACACGATTTTTGTGCTATCGGAATTTGCGCGGCAGACGTTTTTGAAGCAAGGCATCTCCGAACGCAAGCTTGCGATTCTCCCGTTAGGGGCTGATACATCGGTGTTTAAGCCTATTCCGCGAGCACCCACAAAGCTTCCGCTCAAGCTTGTTTACTTCGGTTCGGTGAGCTTGCGCAAAGGTGTTTCATACCTCATAGAAGCCGTGAAGGCGTTTAAGACCGACGACGTGCAACTCACCATCATTGGGCCAGTCGATCCGGTTCTCGCGTCGTGGGAGAAAAAATACCCGCAGGTCCAGTGGAAGCCGCCGATGGATCACGCTGCACTCGCGCGGTTTCTGCCGACGCAGGATGTTTTTGTACTACCGACATTGGAAGACGGTTTTGGGCAAACACTCCCGCAGGCAATGGCTTGCGGGCTTGTCCCGATTACGACCGACCATTGCGGTGCCGCCGAGATCTTGCGGCCCGGGGAAACGGGCTTTGTGGTTCCAGCCGCTTCCACGCAAGCCTTGTGTGAAGTGATTGCAAACGCGGTAATCGCGCCGGAACAGATTTGGAAAATGCGGGAATGCCTGCTGGCAGAATGCCGGAATTTGGGCTGGGAACGCTATAGCGAAGTGCTGGCACTGTGGGTTCAATCTTTGGGAGAGCAGCGTGCATACCTCAACCAGAAATAAGGTCCTAGTCCTGCGTTTAAACCGCCTTGAGTATGTGCCGTCGGGGCTTTACTCGAACTCATTGCTCACCGAAAAAGGCTACCCTGTGGTGGCCGTTGAGTACGGGTTCTTCTCCAAGCGGTTTGAATCTGTGGATGGCCTGATTCCAAGGCTGCGCCTGGGACACCCTTGGTTGCGGCGCTGGCCCGGTGTTTTGCGCACACCGCTGATGCACCTACTCGCGCTACTGCGGGTCTGGCGGCTAGTTTTGGGGGCGCGCCCGAAATTCATTCTGGCCGAGGGCCTGCACGAACAAACGCTCGCCTGGGCACTGCACTGGCTCACCGGGATCCCGTACGGCGTGCATGTGCACGAAGTCTTCGAGGCAAAAGATGTCTCGGGTTGGAATGCCTTATTCTTCCGGCTTGAAGGGCCGGCATTGCGCCGGGCCTTCTTCACGATTTTTCCCGAAGCCACGCGCGCGCACTTGTACCGCCAACGCTACCGGCTCTCGGCGCCGCAGCACTTGGTGTTTAATTGTCCCCGGCGCTTAGCGCAGTTCACCCCCACGGACTGGCGGCAGCGTCTTGGGCTCCCTCGTGATTCAAAACTCGTCGGCTATTGGGGTGGCCAAGGCCGCAGTAATGCTTTGGATCAGGGGATCCGCGCCGTCGCTCGCCACCCGAATGTGTATTTCTTACTCTGGGGATGGTCGAGCCCCGAGGATCGAGAGTATTTCAAAAACCTCGCGCAAGGCGTGGGGGCAGCACACCGGATCTTATTCCTGGGCGATCTGCCCGAAAATAAGTGGAACGCGCTCGGCGGCTTGGATGTGAGCTTCACACTCTACGAGCCTAAAGAATTGCGCCTAAAACACTTAGCGACTGCTTCGAATAAATTCATGGAGTCTCTAGCAGTTGGTGTTCCCGTTCTGACGAGCAATGAACCCGATTTCCGCACGCTCGTGGAGTTCTACGATCTCGGGCTTTGTGCTTCCTTCAAGGTGGATTCCCTAAGCGAAGCGCTCTCGGAGCTTCTGCGAGATGAGGCATCTTTGCAGCGTCGCCGTGAAAACGCGTTGCGCGCCCACCGTGAAGTGTTCAACTACGAGTACCAATTCCGCCCCGCTCTGCGTTTTCTGGACGCTTGGCTCGCCCCGGAGCCCACAGCGGACTTAGCCACCAGCGCCAAGACTTAGCCGGCATTTTAGGCTATGACCTGGCCGTGGATTCCGGTTTCTTACTTAGAACAGTCGAGCTTGCTCAGCACCGCCGAGGCTTTTGCGCGCCTAACCCGAGTGTGGGAGCCGTGTTGGTCTGCGAAGGCCAGGTCGTCTCGGAGGGGTTTCACTGGGCTCCTGGGCACCCTCATGCCGAAGTAGAAGCCATTCGCCGTGCGCCTCCAGAAGTTCTGCGGCGAAGTACTTTATATGTCTCCTTAGAACCCTGCTGTCACCACGGGCGCACCCCTCCTTGTACGGGCCTGATTTTAGAATCCGGCATTCCGAAGGTGGTTTATGCGTTTCGAGATCCAAACCCCAAAGTAGCAGGGCAAGGGCATGCGCTTCTTGAGTCAGAAGGCGTCGAGGTTCGCTTTCTGGCCTTACCGGAAGCAGAGGTTTTTTACCGTGGATACGCCTGGTGGCAGCGCACTGGGTTGCCTTACACTACGGTAAAACTCGCGATGAGTCTCGACGGTAAAACGGCAGGCCCCGGGGGCAAACCTTTGCCGCTCACGAGTGGCCCGGCAAACGCCTTTACTCATCTGTGCCGCCGCCAGAGCGATGCACTGCTCACGACCGCAAGAACGGTGCTTGCCGACAACCCCCAGCTCAATGTGCGCCTCGAAGGAGATCCCATTGCAAAGCCGGTGGTGATTCTTGATCGATTGGCGCGCACGCCACTGGATGCACGGATTTTCCAAACAGCGCTCTCCGTCCTCGTTTTTGTGGCCGAAGATGCTCCGCCGGGTCGGCGAGAGAATTTGCGAGAGCGAGGGGCTGAAGTAGTAGAGCTCGCTTGCGATGGGGGACTGCTTCCCTTGAAACAGGTGCTTTCCCATCTGGGGGAAAAGGGCCTGCACGACCTTTGGGTCGAAGGCGGAGGGGCGCTGTTCAACGCTTTTTTGCGGGAAAAGCTAGCCCAACGGGCTTTGCTCTATGTCACGCCCGACTTCGTTGGGGACGGTATCAACGCATTTGAAAGCTGGGCAGGCTTTGGGGACGCGGCTCGCGTGCAGTGGCTGCCCCAGGGTAGAGATGTCCTGGCTGAGGTGGTATGGTAGCCGCGTGTTTACCGGAATCGTCGATCACCGCGCCCGCATTGAACTCGTAGAAAAGCAGGGTGAAAGCCTGCGCTTGGGCATTGCCTCCAGCTTTACCGACTTGAAAACGGGCGAAAGCATCAGCGTCGATGGCGTTTGCCTGACGGTCGTTCAGCACAAAGGCGGTTATTTTCAAGCCGATGTCTCTCCCGAGACGCGCCGTCTGACCATTGCATCGGCTTATGAAGCCGGCCAGCAAGTCAATGTAGAGCGCGCGCTGCGCCTCGGCGATCGCATGGGCGGCCATTGGGTGACGGGCCATGTGGATGCGACGTTGTGTGTGAGCCAGGTGGAAGCACGGGGTGACTGCGTTTGGTTCCGGCTCGATGGTTTTGAGCCCGAAACGCGCCCGCTGATTGCGCGCAAGGGCTGGGTGAGTGTGAACGGCGTGAGCCTCACAGTGAACGAAGTGGGCCCCTCGCATTTTGAACTTTTGATTGTCCCCCACACGCTGGCAAACACGGGATTTGGCGACTTAAATCCCGGCAGCCGCGTGAATGTCGAATGGGATTGGATGGCGAAAATGGTTTTTGAGGCTTTGCGTAGCCGTTTTGTGAAAGGGGACCGGGATGGAAAACTCCCACCTGTCCATTAAAGCCGCTCTCGAGGACCTTCGCCAAGGCAAGATGGTTATCTTGGTCGATGACGAGGACCGCGAAAACGAAGGCGACTTAGTCATTGCCGCTGAAAAAGTAAGTGCACAAAGCATTAACTTCATGGCGAAGCATGGCCGCGGGCTGATCTGCCTCGCGATGACGGGCGAAGATGTAGAACGCCTCGGAATCCCGATGATGGTTCGGCATAACACCTCGCCTTTCAAGACGGCGTTTACCGTTTCCATTGAGGCCGCAACCGGCGTGACGACGGGAATTTCAGCGGCCGACCGAGCTCGTACCGTGGCAGTGGCGATTGATCCCCAAAGCAAACCACTCGATCTGGTAACGCCCGGGCATGTTTTTCCTTTGAAAGCCCGCGAGGGCGGTGTCCTCGTGCGCGCTGGCCAAACCGAAGGCAGCGTGGATCTGGCTCGCTTGGCGGGGTTGCGCCCCTCCGCTGTCATCTGTGAAATTATGAACGACGACGGCACCATGGCGCGCATGCACGACCTAAAGCCGTTTGCCGAGACTCACGGGTTACGCATTATCTCCATCCAGGATCTGATCTCTTACCGTATGCAGAACGAGAGCCTGGTGGAGCGCATTGCGACAGCGGCTCTGCCGCTCGAGTCCTTTGGCGACTTTGAAATCGACGTATTTGAAAACACCGTCGACCGCACGCAACACGTCGTGCTTCGCTCCGGCGAAATCGATCCAGAAAAAGCCGTGCTCGTGCGCGCGCACTCCGAATGCCTCACAGGCGATGTGTTCGGGTCGTCGCGGTGCGACTGCGGCTGGCAATTGGAGGCGAGCCTGCGGCGCATTGGAGAAGAAGGCGGCGTTTTGTTGTACATGCGGCAAGAAGGCCGCGGCATCGGTCTCGGCAATAAGATCCGCGCTTACGCGCTCCAAGATCAAGGCCGTGACACCGTGCAGGCTAATCACGAGCTAGGCTTTAAAGAGGATCAACGCGATTACGGCATAGGCGCTCAGATTTTACGGGCCCTCGGCATTCGCCAAATGCGCCTGTTGACGAATAACCCGCGTAAGATTTTTGGTCTTGCTGGTTACGGCATCGAGATTGTGGAACGCATGCCTATCGAATCAACGCCCACCGGCGCCAACATCGATTACTTGCGCACGAAGCGCGAAAAGCTCGGCCACTTGCTTACTTTGTCTTAAGAGGGACTCGTCATGGAGAAAACCTTTCCGATTGCTCTGGTCGTCAGCCGCTTCAATGAGGAAGTAACTTCGCGCCTGGTCCAAGGGGCGGTCGATCGACTGCGCGAGCGGGGTTTTACCGAAGAGCAGATCAAAACCGTGTATGTGCCGGGAGCCGTGGAGATTCCGCTAGTCGCGCAGCGTTTAGCGCGTTCGAAACGCTACCAAGCCATCATTGCTTTAGGCGCCGTTATCCGCGGCGAAACGACACACTACGATTATGTTTGCGAGCAGGTCAGCCAGGGCTGCCAGAAAATCGCGTTGGAGTGCGACTTGCCCGTTATTTTCGGTGTTCTGACGACAGAAAACGATGCACAAGCCTTTGACCGTGTGGGTGGCCAGCATGGGCATAAGGGACGCGATGCCGCCGATTCGGCGATCGAGATGACCGCACTACTAGCGAGCCTGGATTAACGCATCCTTGGGCAATGGCTCAACCGAGTTTCTAGAGTGCTACCGGCTCCGGGAACGCTCCGTGTGGCGAATTGCTCGCAATTGTGCACAGCCTTCTTCATGCTAAATAAATCGGTGTCTTCTAAGAATCTAGCGGTGGGGGCGCTTCTGGAAATCTCCCGAAAAAGACGGGAAAAGTCTGCGCAATAGCCCACGTTAAAGACGAAATCCTTTTTGGAGAACGTGTAATCTGCTGGGTACCCAGAGGCCTTATAATTGAGCTTAAAGTCCGGGTAGACCAGGAAGGCTATTTTGAAATCGTCCGGAAGCTCGTCAAGGCCATAGCGCCGCAACAGGGATTTCTCTTTTGCAGTGCGTTCCTTCTTCTTCGATGACAGTTCTACAGGGAACCCATCACGCGAAGCGCGTTTGGCTGGGTCATCGTTGACCGAAATGAGCTCCCAAAATCCTTTTTGGAGGATTGTAGATTCTTCCTGCGATAAGTTTGCCGGCCAAATCGGGGTGACGTGGCGGTAGTGCTTACCTTCCCATTCGATAAGAATCTTTTGCAGGGCACTGTAAACACTTCGCTCGTAAGTTTCAGCGTGGGCCGTAACGACATCTAGAAAATAGTTATTGAGAGATTTCGCATCGTTTTGAAGCCGAGCCTTCAGAATTCGCCGGAGCCGGGTTTGTTGCTCCAAATCTAGGTCAGTGGTCTGCCGTAATAGCTCCGCAAAAGCTTCATAGGTTGCTTCGTCATCGATACGCTGGACAATCTCTTGCTCGGCCTCTTGCCGAGGTTCATAGCGGCCCGCCCCTAGCTGTTCGAGCAGCTGCGCAAGTGAAAGCGATTTAATGTTGGCGGCATTAAGCGTGGTTGCTGCCAGGCACAAAAAGAGCGGTAAAAGCTTCATCGCGTCTGACTACCACAGCCGCCTGGGTTTTGGACATGTCGATGCATTAGTCTAAAAGCCGGGGCCGCTTTGGTAACTCGGCGGTCTGCCTGTCGAATATCGGCAAGCCCCGGCCCGCATACAGCGGGTGCACGTGCAGGGGGAAAACACTGTGACAATCTACGCTTGCGTGGTTTTTCGGACCCTATCTTGCATTTCTAGAGGGTGAGTACGAGGTTGCCATGCGAAAGACCTCCTTTTGGTTTGTAAGCGTAGTTTGTTGTTTTTCCGCTCTCTCAGAAGCCTTTGCGACAGAACGGCCGCTGGCGTCGAGCGTCGATTTAGAATCGGATTTTGAAGAAGCTCGGGTGCAACGAGCGCCTGCAGTTTTGCCGGCGGCTAGTGGGCAAAGACAGCTAGGAGTTTTGCCTGCAGCCCCGGTGAACTGGGGAGCTCTTTCCGATTTGGTCGCTTCCCACGAGCCTGCGTCTTGGTCCTTATATGTCTCTATCCGCGATCTTTTCCAGGATGATGACAATGCCT
>JAIEOG010000001.1 GCA_019750655.1 bacterium | reverse complement strand
CATTTTCGCGAGATCTTGCTTAGGCATCCCGCGCAGGAGCCCACCCACGGGTGCTCCTTTGATTTCTTTCCAGTTGAGCAACTCGTTTTTCGCATTGAAGCGGGGGCGCACGGGGCGGCCACGGTGGCGTGTGAGGCGTAGTTCGTTATCGCGCTCTTTGGTTTTTGCGACCAAGCGCTCGCGGTTCAAAACACTGAAACAGAAAATGCTGATATCGGGCGTGGCCGCGCAGTCGGCTTCAAACTGTGCCCGGCGAGGCGCTTCGAGCCGATCGAAGAGGTAGTCGTCAAAGAGCTGGGCCGCTCCATACTGCGGATCCTGCGCGAGAGCACGCTGGATTGCCGCCATCTGCTGGGCGGTTTCCTTTTGAGTCGACGAAGCACAGCCCCACAGGAGCAATAGCGGCAGGAATATCCACATAAGTATTTGATTTTCTTGAAAGGTTGGAAAAGGGGCTGCGAGATAGCCCGCTGCCCTTATTTTACCTCTACCCTGCCGTCAAAGCGAGTGGCTCTGGGTCATGGTACTTGTTAACGCGGCATGCTAGAAGGCGCGGATTAGGAGGTGCGTATGAATAAACCTATTCTGTTGGCATTGGCTGTTTCGGTAAGTGCGTTGGGTAACCCGTTCGTGGCGAGCTCCGAGGAGAAGGAAACACTCCGGAAAGTGGGCACCGTCGCTATCTGTCGCTCACAGGAATTCATTTCTTACGATCGATCGAAGCGGGAGGGGATACCGCAATCGCAGGAGGGTATCAGTACGTCCAAGGCGGAGATGCTGAACTCCGTCGCACGCGACATCGCAAAAGAACAACGCATCCGCGTGGAATTCCTCTCGTCGAACGGCACGGAGCTCTGCACTCTCGTCTCGCTGGTAAAAGACGAAGCTAAATAGTTATTCCTAAATGCCTTTCGGCGTTCTTTGAGGCTGGGCTGCCCCTCTTCGAGCGGTGCCCTTTCTTGGCACAGTGTCGAACACATTCGGTGTGCGCCTTTCTTCAAAGGAGCGGGTGTATGCCTGAAGTGTATTGGCCCACCCCTTGCTCTACTGCACGTCGGTCCATGGGAGCATGGACCGCTCGAGCCACCACGGCTCGACTGAGTAGGAGTACGTGATGTTGAAGAAAGCTTTTCTGTTTTTAGGGGCCTTGTTGGTGCTCTCGGCTTGTGGCGTTGACTGCTACAACCCGATGAACGCTTACCAACCGCAGTGCAGCTACTACGGCGCTGGCTACGGCGGCGGCTACAACCCGTCCTATAACAATGGCGGGTACAATCCTGGGTACGCTCCTGGTTACAACCCAGGCTATAACCCTGGTTACAATCCGGGATACAACCCTGGTTACACTCCAGGGTACGTGCCTCCTACGCAACCTGGCTACTACCCGCCGACTTCGGCTTACCCGGCTCCGGTTGGTTTCTACCCGACGCAGTATTGCCCGGTGTACAACCCGTCGAACGCTTACTGCTTGCACTAAGCGCACTCGCAAAGCGTACTACTAGCTCTATTTAGATTTTCGGCCTCGCAGAAATGCGGGGCCGAAGTTTTTTGTAGACGGTGGGACTATCGAATAAGCGCTTTTTCCCAGATGGCTTTTTTCTCTTCGGTTTCCGTGATGCGCTTTTTGTAGTCGTCTCGGCGTGCGGTCCACGAAGCTAGCTGCTGTTCCAAGGGGTGTTTGCGCGAGCGGATATCGCGCAGGTTTTTGTCCACTCCAGAAATCAACTCACGTACGCGCGCATTTTTCGAATCCGCATCGGCCTTCCAGCGATCGCGCTCGCTCTGTTCCATGCGCGCAGACTCCAGCTTTTCTTTCAAGGCTTCCTGGCTCACGTTCGGCTGGGCTTTTTGCTTTTCTTCCCACTTTGCCAGATCGCGTTTGGCTTTCTCGTTCTTGCGCATTTCTTGTTCCGCGAGCTGTTGGTAGCCCATGTACTTCTGGCGCAAATCGAGGTGCTCTTTTTCCAGGACCGAAATGTCTTTGAGTTCGGCGCGGATCGTCGTGAGGTTCTTTTCCGAAGCCACGAGGTTTTCCCGCAAGTCTTTGAGGTTGTTTTCCAGCGTGCGGACATTGTCCCGCAGCCGTTTTTTCCCTGTGGTGCTCAGCACCGGTTGTTTCAGATCGTCCGGGTTGAAACTAGGCGTCGGCAAGTCGTCCGCGCTCCAGGCGTTGAGGCAGAACAGGCCGAGACAAAGAATCCAGGCGGAGTTAAGTCGCATGAAGCTAATTTTAGCACATTCAGGGGGTGGGGGGAGAGGCTAGGGTGCGGAGCACACTTTCCGAAAGCCAGTCTTGCGGACCCAGCCATTTATGCAGGGTGCGGCCGTCCTGGGCTACCCAATAGGTTTCTGGATAACGCTTTGAGCCGACGCGGTCGGCGAAAACGCCCTTAGGATCGTGCAAGATCGAGAAAGCCGCTTGGAAGGGCAGCGTTTTGAGCAGTGCAAAGACCTCTCGGGAGCTGTCGTCTACGGAGATGGCCACGAGCTGGGGGAAGTCCGGGTTGCGGCTCGCTTTGAGCTGCTGATCGAGCCGTTGCAGAGAGGGGAGTTCTTCTAAGCATGGCGGGCACCAGGTCGCCCAAAAGTTAATGAGCAATCCACCCCGCCGCTCCTTTGCGAGCGAAGCCAAAGAGACCTTGGGCCCTGCGGGCAGCAAAGAAACAAAGGTTTCCTCCAAAGGGAAACGCGCTTGGCGCTCTACCGGGATTTCGCTGGCAGTGTACTGATAGACCCTTTTTTTACCGAGCGGGGGAAGGGTGGCTAAAAGGGCGATTAAAAAAAGCAACCCCATGGCGTAGCGCCATGGGGTCGCATTTCGAAACTGGGATTCCGCCATTATTCTTCGGCGGTCTCTTTTTTAGCTTTGGCTTTAGAAGTCTTGGCCGTCTTGGTTTCTTTGACGTCCTTAGCTTCTTTAGCAGCGGCCTTTTTCTCGGGCTTTGCAGCGGCTTTCTTTGCCGGAGCTGCTTTGCCTTTGGCCGTTTTCTTGGCGGTTTTGTCCGCATCCGGCAGGTAGCGGAAAACGCAGAGTTCTGCGTTATCGCCCTGACGGCGGTGCGCCAAGCGGATCATCTGGGTGTAGCCACCTGGGCGATCCTTAAAGCGAGGAGCAAGAGAGGAATAGAGTTTTTCCAGAGCATTGCGCACGCGGTTTTCACCGCTGTGGTTCGTCTGCGTGGAGCCCAAGAGCTTCACGATTTGACGGCGAGAATGCAAGTCACCGCGCTTTGCCCAAGTCACCACGCGGTCTGCAAACCAGCGAAGTTCCTTCGCACGCGGAGGCGTGGTCCGGATTTCTTCTTTTTCAATCAACGATAGGGTCATCGAACGCAACATCGCTTTGCGGTGTGGCGCGCTCCGACTCAGTTTTCTGCCAGTATTAAGATGTCGCATGGGTACTACTCCCGAGAAAGCTTAGTTCAAGCTTTCCGGACCCTCTTTCTTCTTCTTGTTGGCGAAATAGACTTCCGGGTCGAAGCTTTCGAGCTTCATACCGAAGGAAAGGCCCATTTCGTTGAGCATTTCTTTGATCTCGTTCAAGGACTTACGGCCGAAGTTCTTGGTTTTGAGCATTTCGGCTTCGGTCTTCTGAACCAGCTCACCGATGTACTTGATACCGGCGTTTTGCAAGCAGTTGGCCGAACGGACCGACAATTCCAACTCGTCTACCGTGCGGTAGAGGTTGTCGTTGATCTTTTCCTGTTCGACGACAGCAACCGGTTCGTCCGGCTCCAAGCTCTCATCAAAGTTGATGAAGATGCTCAGCTGGTCTTTCAAGATCTTGGAGCTATAGGCCACGGCGTCTTCAGGACGCACAGAGCCGTCAGTCCAAACTTCGAGTTCCAAGCGATCGTAGTCAGTGCGCTGACCGACACGAGACTGGGAAACCGTGTAGTTCACTTTTTTGACCGGCGAGAACAACGCATCCATAGGGATGACGCCTGCAGGGAGGTCTTCCCGGCGCAGGTTCTCTGCAGTCACGTAGCCTTTGCCGTATTCCAAGCGGAGTTCCGCGCGGAATTTACCATCTTTGCCCAAGGTGCAGATGTGCTGCTCTGGGTTCAAGATTTCCACGGCATCGTCGACTTGGATGTCAGCAGCCGTGATCACGCCCTGGCCATCTTTTTCGATGATCACAGTGCGCGGGCCTTCGACATAAAGCTTGAAGCGAACTTCTTTGAGGTTCAACAGAATGTCCGCGACATCTTCGATGACATCTTGGAGTGCCGAGAACTCGTGAAGTACGCCGTCGATGCGGACAGCAGTAATCGCTACGCCCTGGAGCGACGATAAAAGGGTCCGGCGCAAGCCGTTACCAATCGTCGTGCCGAAACCGCGCTCTAGCGGCTTCGCAATGAAGCGGCCGTAGGTATCGGTTAAGGAGTCTCTTTCAACTTCAAGACCCTTAGGCTTAATAAGACTACGCCAATTTTTAGGGGCGAGAGATATCTCCATTTTTTTTCCTTACCTTGAATAGAGCTCAACAACTAAGTTTTCTTCGATCGGCAACGTCACGTGGTTGCGCTCAGGCAGGTATTTCACCCGGCCCTTGAATTCCGCGGGATTGATATCGAGCCAATCCGGCGTTTCGCGCTTTTTAGCGTTTTCGATCGAACGCATGATGGAAACGGCTTTCTGGCTCTTAGGCCGGACGCTGACTTCATCGCCAACGCGCAAGAGCGTGTTGGAAACGTTCACCGGCTTGCCGTTCACGAAGAAGTGCGAGTGGGTGACCATCTGGCGTGCTTCTTTGCGGCTGTCGGCGAAACCCAAACGGTAAACCGCGGTATCGAGCCGCAGTTCGAGGGTTTGCAGCAGCATATGGCCCGTGGCGCCGCGCTTACGATCCGCGATACCGAAGTAACGGCGGAATTGGCGCTCCAAGAGACCATAGATGCGTTTAAGCTTTTGTTTTTCCCGCAGCTGCAAGCCGAAGTCCGAGACTTTGGTGCGGCGCTGGCCGTGCTGGCCAGGCGGGTACGAACGGCGCTCGAAAGCGCATTTATCGGTCAAACACCGCTCTCCTTTGAGGAAGAGCTTCATGTTTTCACGACGACATTGTTTGCAAACGGACGAAGTCGATCTAGCCAAGGGTCCTGCTCCTAATTAAACACGCCGGCGTTTCGGCGGACGGCAACCATTGTGAGGGATGGGGGTGATGTCGCGGATTAAGTTAATCCGCAATCCCGCCACTTGAAGACCCCGGAGAGCCGTTTCACGACCAGCTCCAGGACCATTCACAAAAACCGAAAGGGAGCGAACACCATTGTCCACTGCCATGCGCGCGGCATCTTCCGCAGCGACTTGGGCAGCAAACGGCGTGCTCTTACGAGCGCCCTTAAAACCTTTTTTACCAGCCGACGACCAGCAAATCACCGCACCCGTGGGGTCCGTGATCGTAATGATCGTGTTGTTGAAAGAGCTTTGCACGAACGCAAGACCGTTTGGGATCTCGCGGCGGCCGCGTTTTTTCTTCGCGGGCTCTTTCGCTACTGCTGCCGCATCGGCAGGCTTCTCGACTACTGCTTCGGGAGCCGTGTTCTCTGTGCTCACTTAGGTGTCCTTCTTACTTCATCACTTTGAGCTGTTTGCGAACCGCAACAGTCTTCCGCGGGCCCTTACGAGTCCGGGAGTTTGTGTGGGTGCGCTGACCACGGACTGGGAGACCTTTACGATGGCGAATGCCACGGTAGGTGCCCAAATCCATCAAGCGCTTAATGCTCATGCCGACTACGCGCCGGAGTTCCCCTTCGACATCATGATTTTTGTCGAGGTACTCACGGATTTTGATCAAATCCTCTTCCGCGATGACATCCGTTTTTAAGTTCGGATCGACATTCGTTTCTTTGAGGATACGACGAGAAAGGCTGCGGCCAATCCCGTAGACATAGGTCAAACCAATTTCGATTCGTTTGTTTCTGGGGAGATCAACCCCGGCAATTCTCGCCACCGCTTATCCCTGCCTCTGTTTGTGCCGCGGATCTTCGCAAACGACGCGGACGACACCGCTACGTCGTAAGACCTTGCATTTATTGCAGATTTTCTTTACTGAAGCCCGTACTTTCACGACTGTTTCTCACCCCTAAAATGAACGAAGGTCTTATTTAGGCGACGGATCCCTAAATTGTCAATTAACCAAATCAAAATCGTGTGTTCCTGCACCTTCCGAGATCCAACGCCCACGCGGTTCTTCCTTACTTAGCCCGGTAGGTGATGCGGCCTCTGCTGAGGTCATACGGAGAGAGCTCAACAGTAACCTTATCGCCAGCCAGGATTCGGATGTAATGCATGCGCATTTTGCCAGAAATATGGGCCAACACGATTTTGCTATTAGGCAGTTCCACACGGAACATTGCGTTAGGGAGTAATTCCCGAACGACACCTTCGACCTGGATTAAATCCTCTTTGGCCATTCGCTATCCTTTAGTCAGCGGTCCCAAGACAGCGTCAAAACGCGCCGGGTTCCACTCCGTTAAAACCTCGGCAGGGCCATCCGTGATTGCCAAGGTATGTTCAAAATGCGCAGAAAGTTTCCCGTCTGCGGTGACCGCTGTCCATTGATCGTCGAGCACGCGCACTTCGGCGGTGCCTTCGTTAATCATAGGTTCAATGCAAATAGTCATGCCTTTGCGCAATTTCAGCGAAGAAGCACCTGCCACGTAGTTTGGCACTTGCGGATCTTCGTGCAGTTTTTGGCCGATACCATGGCCGACGAATTCCCGGACAATGCTATAGCCGTAAGGCTTGATCACGGCTTCGACGGCACGCGCGACATCCCGCAGTGAATTGCCATCGCGGCTCGCATCGATCGCGGCATACAGAGAGTCGCGGGTCGCGCGCATGATGTTCACGCAGCGATCGGAAACTTTTCCAATCGGCACGGTCACGGCACTATCGCCGTAGAAACCTTTATAGACCAAACCAAAATCGAGTCCGACGATATCGCCGTCCACTAAAGCGCGGTTTGTCGGAACGCCGTGCACGATTTGCTCATTCACCGAAGTGCAAAGCGTGTGGCGAAAACCGTGATAGCCCTTGAAGGCCGGTTTGCAATCTCGCTCAAGAGTGAGCCGTTCGGCGGCAGCGTCGAGCTCCAAGAGCGTCACGCCCGCCTTAGCCATTTTCGCGAGCTCACCTAAGACACCTGCGACGTGCTTTCCCGCTTCGCGCATCAAGTCGAGTTCACGTTGGGATTTGATCGTGACCATGGTTATTCTAAAAGTTCCACGAGGTTGTCTTGCAGAACTTCGGCGGCGACATTCGCATTGAGCGTTTGGAGCTTTTCGCGCCGAGAATAAAAATCAAGCAGGGGCTGTGTTTGATTTTCGTAAACTTCGAGGCGCCGCTCGACGACACTCTCGGTGTCGTCCGGGCGTTGTAGAAGTGCACCACCGCATTGGTCGCAAACGCCTTCTACCTTTGGCCGCATGTGCTTCACATGGAAAGGCTGTCCGCACTGGCTGCAAATACGGCGGCCGGTGAGGCGTTCCATCAAAAGGCTTTTTGGGACTTCGAAGTACACCGCCCGATCCACCGACGTTGCCTTGGTTTTATCCAGAGCTTCGGCCTGAGCGACCGTGCGCGGAAAACCATCGAGCAAGATTTTGGCGGAGGCGGGAAGGGTGCTGAGTGTTTTTTCGATGAGCTCAATCATCACGTCATCGGGAACCAAGTTCCCGGCGTCGATGAAGCCCTTCGCTTTGACCCCGGTCGGAGTGCCCGCTTTGATCGCGGCGCGCAACATATCGCCCGTAGAGAAATGCTGGAAACCGTGGTCTTTGGCGAGCAATTTGGCTTGAGTGCCTTTGCCGGAGCCGGGAGCGCCAAGGAATACGGTGATATCCACCCTCTTACCCTCGGCGGCCGCGCAGCTTGGCGTTTTTCATGAACCCTTCATAGTCGCGGGTCAGCAGAAAGGTCTGGATTTGGGCTACGGTGTCCAAAGCCACCCCAACCAAGATGAGCAAGGTCGTGCCTCCGAAGAAGAACGAAACCTTAAACTGGCGCATGAAGAAATCCGGCAACAAGCAGACAGATGCGATGTAGAGCGCGCCACCGACCGTGATGCGCGAAAGCACGCGATCGATGTAGTCCGCAGTGTTCTTACCCGGGCGAATGCCAGGGATATAGCCGCCAAATTTCTTGAGGTTCTCTGCAACGTCCGTCGGGTTGAACACGATGGCCGTGTAGAAGAAGCAGAAGAAAACGATCAAGCCCACATAGAAGATGTAATACAACGTGCCGCCCGGTTGGAGCGCATCTCGAATGTGGTTGAGGTATTGGTTTTCCCCAATGATCGCAATCAGCGTCAAGGGCGCCATCAACAAAGAGGACGCGAAGATCGGCGGGATCACACCGCTCGTATTGATCTTCAAAGGCAAGTGAGCCGATTGGCCGCCATACAGACGCCGGCCGACTTGGCGCTTAGCGTATTGGATGGGCAAGCGGCGCTGGCCTTGCTCCAAGAAAATGATGACGCCGACGATGACGACCATCAAAGCCAAGAGCAACACGAAGAGCAGCGGAGACAATTGATCGTCTCGCACCATCTGGAACGTGTGTTGGGCCGAAACCGGAATGCCTGCGGCGATACCGGAGAAGATGATGAGCGAAATACCGTTCCCAATCCCGCGGTCGGTGATCTGCTCACCGAGCCACATGATGAAGGACGTACCCGCGGCCAGCGTTACGGTCGCGAGAAGTGTGAAGTGCACCCCAGGGAGCACGAAGCCTTCGCTCGACGATAAAAGCGTGCGCGAGATGGCATAACCTTGGAACAAAGCCAAGACCACCGTGGCGTAACGCGTGTACTGGTTGATTTTGCGGCGGCCCATTTCGCCTTCTTTAGAAAGAGCGGTTAGGTGCGGCCACACCGAAGTCAGAAGCTGGAAGATAATCGATGCGCTGATGTAGGGCATGATGCCCAACGCGAAGATCGACGCATTCTCTAGCGCGTGGCCAGAGAATGTGTTCAGCATCCCGAAAAGCGTATTCGAATTATTGGAAAAGAAGCGCGATAGGCTATCGACGTTTACCCCGGGAACCGGAATCTGGCACCCAATGCGGTAAACCGCGAGCATTCCAATGGTGAAAAGGATCCGGCGCCGAAGCTCCGGAATTTTTGTGAGTCCCTCAACCGCTGCCAACGCTGCTCTCCTCTGTCGCCTCGCCAGGGAGCTTGATCTCTTCTACTTGCCCGCCAGCTTGATTGATTTTCTGAGTTGCTGATTTGGAGAATTTATGGGCTTTCACAATGAACTTCTTGCTCACCGCGCCGTCGCCCAAGATTTTAACCAAGCCTGTAGGATCTTTCACCAAGCCGGCCTTAGCCAAGCTTTCGCCGTTCACAGTGTCCCCAGCGTTGAAGTGTTTTTCCAACGCAGAGAGGTTCACCACCTGATAATGGCGGCGGAAAGGCGAGTTAAACCCGAATTTCGGCAGACGGCGGTACAGCGGCATCTGGCCGCCTTCAAAACCGCGCGGACGCCCTTTACCAGCACGGGCCGTTTGGCCCTTGCCACCACGGCCGGAGGTCTTACCAATTCCGGAGCCGGTTCCACGGCCACGGCGGATGCGCGTTTTACGCGAACCTTCTGCCGGCTGCAGATTATCTAAACCAATCGCTAAATCCTGAGGCATCTTAACCCTCGATCTCTTTCATGCTAACCAGGTGAGGAACACGAGCGACCATGCCGCGAATCGCTGGGGTGTCGCTTACAATCTTTTTCTGCTGCATCTTTTTCAGCGCCAAAGTGCGTACGATAACGCGCATCCACTGAGGGGTGCAAATCGTGCTGCGCACCAACTGGAGTTCTAATTTCTTCGCCATTGCCTACTCGCTTCTTCCGTTAGAGTTACATGCCTTCCGAGGCACGGGCCCGACGGATGTCTTCGGGATTCCGCAAATTCTGCAAGCCGTTCAGAGTGGCTCGCACGAGGTTGTGCGGGTTCGTGGTTCCAAAAGCTTTGGTCAGAGCGTTGCGCACGCCCGCCATTTCCAAGACGGAACGGCAAGCACCGCCGGCGATGACGCCAGTACCGTCAGAAGCTGGACGCAAGAGCACCGAGGCCGCGCCGAACTTACCGATGATATCGTGCGGGAACGTGCCTTGGTGCAACGGCACATGTAGCAGGTTCTTACGGGCAGACTCACCAGCCTTGCGGATGGCTTCTGGGACTTCGCGGGCTTTGCCCAAACCGATGCCTACAGTGCCATTCCCATCGCCGACCACGACGATGACGCTGAAGCTGAACCGACGGCCCCCTTTAACGACTTTCGCCACGCGGTTGATGTAAACAATGCGTTCTGCGAGATCGACTTCGTTCGGATTAATGCGTTGTTGCTTAGCCATTAGAACTGCAGTCCTGCCTCTCTTGCCCCGTCCGCAATCGCTTTGATGCGGCCGTGGTAATCAAAACCGTTACGGTCGAACAGTACGCGTTCGACCTTCTTGTCCAGGGCGCGCTTCGCAATGAGGCCACCGAGGGTTTTCGCCGCGGCAATATTGTGGCGCGACTTCTGATCCTTGAAAGTGTCTTCCTGCGTGCTCGCTTGAGCTAACGTATGGGCTTTTCCATCGTCGATAAGCTGCGCGTACAAGAACTTATTGCTGCGGTACACAACCAAGCGAGCGACCTGGCCTTGGTGGCGCATGATCTTCTTGCGGATGCGCACTTTGCGCTTCAACCGGGTCGCTGTGCGAGGGTTGGTGCTGTTACGAATTACTTTAGGCATGCGTTCCTCTTACTTTCCAGCCGTCTTACCCTGCTTGAGGGTAATGACTTCGCCTGCATAACGGATCCCTTTGCCTTTGTAGGGTTCCGGTGGGCGCACTTTGCGCAGTTTGTCTGCAGTGACGCCTAAAAGATCTTTGTCTGCGCCCTTGAGCGTAATCTTGGTGTTGGCTTCCACAGCAGCGGTAATACCGACCGGTAGCGGAAACTCAACCGGGTGTGAAAACCCAAGCGACAGGTTGATTTTGCTGCCCGCGACTTGAGCGCGGTAACCGACGCCTTGGAGTTCCAATTGCTTGGAGTACCCTTCAGCGCACCCCTTGACCATGTTGGCGATCAAAGTGCGGTTCAAGCCGTGTAAGTTTTTCAGGGTCGGATCTGCCGAGGTGTTGAGCACCTGCATTTCGTCGCCTTTGATTTCTACCGAAATCGAGGAAGGGAGAGTGCGTTTGAGCGCACCGCCCTTTCCGCTGATTTCAATAACAGGCTTGTGGTAGTTGACCTTTACGCCTGCTGCAATCTTGATAGGTTTTTTACCAATTCTGGACATCGCTGCCTCTATCTCACCAAATCGAACAAAGGACTTCGCCGCCGATTTTAGCTTCGCGCGCGCCTTCATCCGTCAAAACACCCTTAGAGGTGGAAATCACCGCCATGCCGAGGCCGTTGAGGACCTTCGGAATTTCGTGGTGACGAGCGTACACCCGGCGGCTAGGCCGGCTAACGCGTTTCACACCCTGAATCACCGGCTGGTTTTTGCCGACGTACTTCAAATAAATCCGGAGAACGCCGCTCTGGCCTTGGCGGTAGAGCTTGTAGTTCTTAATGAACCCGTTCTTTTTCCAAAGATCGACGATGGAAACTTTCACCTGGCTCGCCGGAACATCCACTTTGGGAAGTTTGGCGTGGCAGCCATTACGGACTCGAGTCAAAAGATCTGAAATCGGATCAGTCATCATATTCGTTTACCAGCTCGCCTTAATTACACCGGGAAGAAAGCCCTGAAGCGCCAGCTGCCGAAAACAGAGACGGCAGAGAGCGAATTTTCGCAGGAAGGCCCGCGAACGCCCACAACGGGGGCAACGGTTGTATTTGCGGACCTTGAACTTAGGTTTCCGCAGCGCTTTCACCATGAGTGAAGTCTTTGCCATGCTTTAGCTTCCCTTTTTCCGGAACGGGATACCCAGCTTTTCCAAGAGCTGGAACCCTTCCGCATCATTTTTCGCCGAGGTGGCGAATGTAACGTTCATGCCCCGGGTTTTATCAATTTTGTCGTAATTGATTTCCGGGAAAATAATCTGTTCTTTCACGCCCGTGGTGTAGTTGCCGGCGCCGTCGAAACCCGTCGCGGACAAGCCGCGGAAGTCGCGCACGCGGGGCAAAGCCACGTTGGTGAAGCGATCCAGAAATTCGTACATCTTGGCGCCACGCAGAGTGACCACTGCGCCCAAGGGCATGCCAGCGCGGAGTTTGAAGGCCGCGATAGCTTTCTTGGAGCGGGTCATCTTAGGCTTTTGGCCGGTGATGGCAGAAAGCTCGCCCATTGCGACTTCCATGACTTTCATGTCGCTGGTGGCTTCTTTCAGGCACATGCTGACGACGATTTTCTTCAACTTCGGAACCTGCATGGGGTTCGTGTAGCCGAGTTCTTTCATCAGCTCCGGAACGAGCTTTTTAGTAAAGTGTTCAGATAAACGCGGTTTAACCATAATTACTTATCCAACTGCAGATTGTTTTTCAGGTTAACGCGCACCTTTTTGCCGCCATCGAGAATCTTCGTGGAGGTCCGCACGCCTTTACCCAAGGAGTCGGCATATAGCAGAACCTTGGAAGCAAAGATCGGGGCTTCCATCTCGATGATGCCGCCCGGGGATTTGCCGGTGGCTTTGCGGTGGCGTTTCACCATGTTCACTTTTTCAACAACGACTTTGCCGGTCTTGTTGATGACGCGCAAAATTTTACCCGTCTTACCTTTGTCCTTACCGGACAAAACTTTGACGATATCGTTTTTGCGAACGTGCATCACGCTGCGGGTGTGTTTCCCAGGTTGAACCATCACAGCACCTCCGGAGCGAGCGAAATGATTTTCATATAGCCGTCTTTGGAGGGGACGCGCATTTCACGCGCAACCGGTCCGAAGATACGAGTGCCGATAGGCTCACCGTTATTGTTCAAAAGAACAGCGGCATTATCATCGAAGCGGATGTACGTGCCATCCGAGCGGCGGATTTCGCGCTTGGTACGGACAACAACCGCTTTAGAAACAGTCCCTTTTTTGACCTTGGAGGTCGGGAGCGCTTCTTTAATAGCGACGACAATCACATCCCCTACGCTAGCGTAGCGGCGGCGGCTACCACCCAGGATCTTGAAGCACATCACTGTGCGAGCTCCCGAGTTGTCCGCGACATTTAAATAGGATTCGTTCTGGATCATTTCCTTACGCCCCTTTTTCCAAAATCTTCAGCAGGCGGAAGCTTTTGTTCTTCGACAGGCGGCGGGTAGCTACTGCCACCACGAGGTCACCGGTCTTGGATTCGTTTTTCTCGTCATGAATAAAAAACGACGTCTTGCGGGTCAGACCTTTTTGGTACAAACCGTGGCGCAAGCTGCGCTTCACTTCAATAATACGCGTTTTGTCCATCTTATCGCTGGTGACAACACCGCGGACTGACTGCGTGTTCTTCTTCTTGGCTACTTCAGCCGTTTTGACATCTTCAGCCATTTACTTCTCCGCCTTCGGGCTTTCTTTCCCGACTTTTTTCTCATTCAGCACCGTCAAGGCGCGCGCGATATCCCGGCGCAGCTTGCGGCTGGCGGTAGTATCGCCGGCTTCGCCGCTGAACTTCTTCAACTTCGACCGGAAAAGTTCTTCCTTCCACTGAGTTACCTTAGTGGTGAGTTCCGGTACGCCTAATTCTCTGAGCTCCCGAGCTTCCATTACAACGTCACTCCACGCTGGATAATGCGAGTCCGCAGAGGCAGTTTATGCGCGGCAAGCGAGAACGCTTCCTTCGCCACATCTGCTGTGACCCCTTCCATTTCGAACAAAATCAAACCCGGGCGAATCGTCGCAACCCAGTATTCCGGAGCCCCTTTACCGCCCCCTTGGCGGGTTTCAGCAGGCTTTTTGGAAATCGGTTTATCGGGGAAAATGCGGATGAACATCTTCCCAGCTTTTTTCGCATGGCGGGTAATCGCCACACGGCTTGCTTCGATTTGGCGGGCGGTAATCCGGCCGCACTCCAATGCTTGAAGACCGAAATCGCCGAAATTGAGGGTCGAGCCACGGTAGGCTTTGCCCTTCATCCGGCCTTTCTGCATCTTGCGGTATTTAACTCTCTTTGGTGCCAACATAAATTATTTATCCTGAGGCTGCTGCTGCTGTTGTGCCGGGGCTGCCATTTCCTGTTGGAAACTCTGCTTGCCCAAGAGCTCGCCTTTATAAACCCAGACTTTGATACCGATTTGACCGTAGGTTGTATACGCCTCGGTGAAACCGTAGTCGATGTCTGCGCGCAGGGTATGCAGAGGCACGCTGCCTTCGGCATAACGCTCGACGCGCGCGATTTCCGCGCCGCCCAAGCGGCCTGAACACTGAACCTTGATTCCGGCAACGCCGAACTTGAACGCTTGGCTCATCGCCTTTTTCATGGCACGGCGGAAAGCGATACGCTTCTGGAGCTGGTCGGCGATGCTCTCGGCGATCAGCTGCGCATCCGCTTCGGCTTTGCGCACTTCCATGATGTTCAAGAAAACTTCAGAGGCGGCGATCTTCTGGGCTTCTGCCTTGAGCTGATCGATGCCTGAACCTTTTTTACCAATCACGATACCCGGGCGCGCGGTGTAGATGTTCACCTTCGCTTTTTGGGCGACGCGCTCGATATCGATGCGGGAAACGCCCGCGTGGCGCAGCTTGTTCTTTAAGAAAGAACGCAGCTTCAAATCTTCATGCAAGAATTTGATGTATTCCCGGCTGCTATACCAGCGGGAACCCCAAGTCTTGTTAACGCCTAGACGAAAACCAATCGGATGTGTCTTCTGTCCCACGGTTATCTTGCCTCATCCAGAATCATCGTAATGTGACTCATTTTCTTGCGGATCGGTGTCGCACGGCCCATCGCGCGCGGCATGAAACGCTTCAACATGGGGGCATCCCCGACCACTACGCGTTTAACGTAGAGGTTGTCCAAATCGATCCCGCCCTTTTCGCGAGCATTCGCGATGGCGGATTTCAAAAGCTTGCCAATGATTGCCCCGCCTTTTTTCTGCGAGTACTGGAGCTGGGCGCTAGCCTTAGCTACCGGAAGGCTCTTGCAGAGATCTCCCACCAGACGCGCTTTCCGCGGGGTGATGCGGGCGTAACTGAGTTTTGCGGTGATTTCCATCTTACTTCGCCGCTCCTTCTACCTTGGTCTTTTTATCGCCCGAGTGAGCATGGAAAGTCCGAGTCTGAGCGAATTCGCCCAGCTTATGGCCAATCATGTTCTCGGTCACAAAAACAGGGAGAAACTTGCGGCCGTTGTGGACAGCGAAAGTATGGCCGATGAACTCAGGAACAACCGTCGTGCGGCGTGCCCAAGTCTTGATCACCCGTTTATCGTTCGACGAGGTGGCCTTTTCGACCTTCTTTAGCAGGCTTTCCGAGACGTACGGGCCTTTATGAATTGAACGAGGCATTGCCTACTTTCTCCTTCTGTCGCGGATGATGAAGCGATCCGTACGCTTGCTATTACGCGTCTTCAAGCCCTTGGTCTTTTTACCCCAAGGCGTAGTCGGGTGACGGCCCCCAGAGGTGCGGCCTTCGCCACCACCCATTGGGTGATCGACCGGGTTCATCGAGACGCCGCGGTTGTGCGGACGGAAGCCGAGCCAGCGGTTGCGGCCTGCTTTCCCGATGACGCGGTTTTCGTGTTCCAAATTACCGACCTGGCCAACAGTGGCCCAACAGTCTTCTGAAACCATGCGGATTTCGCCGGAAGGCATGCGCAGCTGTGCGTAGCCCCCTTCGAAACCAACCAACGAAGCCATGGCACCGGCGCTGCGCACCATCTTGCCACCCGCGAGCGGGCGGACTTCGATGTTGTGCAGGTTCGTTCCTGGCGGGATGTTCTTCAGCGGCAAGTTATTGCCGAGTTGAATATCCGCTTTTTCGGAGGCTTGGATCTGAGTTCCAATAACCATGCCTTCGACAGCCAAGATGTAGCGCTTTTCGCCGTCGGCGTAGTTTACGAGAGCCAAACGCGCAGTGCGGTTCGGATCGTATTCAAAAGCAGCGATCTTGCCGATGATTTCCTTTTTATCGCGGCGGAAATCGATCAGGCGGTAGCGGCGCTTGTGACCACCCCCACGAAAACGCGAGGTGATACGGCCATAAGAGTTGCGGCCACCGGTTGCAGGCTTAGCCTGAGTAAGTCTTTTCTCGGGCTTTTTCTTGGCCAAGTCTTTGAAGTCATGGCCCGTGATAAAGCGTCGAGAAGGAGTCGTCGGATTGTAAGAAATAATTGGCATCTATTAGCTGGCGGCAAATTCGAATTTGTCGCCCTCCTTCAATTTCACAATGGCTTTCTTCCAGAGGCGGCGCTTGCCGGGCATTTTGCCTAAGCGACGAGCGGGCTTTCGGTTCACGAGGGTGTTCACCCGAAGAACCTTCACGCCAAAAAGCTTTTCCACAGCGTCTTTGATCTGCTTGCGGTTAGCATCGAGGCTCACTTCGAAAGCGTATTCGTTATGGGTGCCAGCGCGCAGAGTGTTCTTTTCAGTCACCAACGGGCGGCGGACGATATTAAACATTGGCCAGCCTTTCCGACAGTTTCTGTACGGCGCTCTTGCTGATGATCACCGTCTTGTATTTGAGAATGTCGAAGACGTTGATCCCTTCCGGGGCCAAGAACTTCACCTTCTCGACGTTGCGCAGCGAGCGATTAAAGAACTGCTCTTTTTCGGCTTTGTTGCTGTTCACAATCAAAGCGGACTCAGAGCCAAAGGCCTTAATCAGCTGGGCAGCCGATTTGGCGCTCAGTTTCCCGAGTTCCAATTTATCGACCACGAACAGGCGATCCTGCTTTTGGTTCCAAGAAAGGGCGCTGATCAAGGCGGCACGCTTCACTTTTTTGTTCAGCTTGCGCACAACCATGCGAGGACGTGGGCCGTGGGCTTTACCACCGCCAACGAAATGCCCGGATTTGCCGCTGCCTTGGCGCGCTTGGCCCGTGCCCTTTTGTTTGTACATTTTCTTGGTCGTTCCATTGACCTCTGTACGGGTCAGGGCGTTGGCCGTGCGGTGTTCATACCGTTTGGCAATCTGGTAACGAACCGCATCATTGAGCAAGTGAGGGCGAACTTCAGCCGCAAAGACTGCATCGCTCAGGTCGACGTTACCGACCTTTTTCTTGCTCATGTCATATAAGGGAAGAGACAACATCGCCATCCTCACAAAGTAATCGACACATCGATCCCGGCCGAAAGGTCGAGCTTCATCAGAGAATCGATAGTGTTTTGAGTGGGTTCGAGAATGTCGATCAAACGCTTGTGCGTGCGAATTTCGAACTGTTCACGGGATTTTTTGTCCACGTGAGGCGAACGAAGCACGGTGTAGCGGTTGATTCTAGTCGGAAGAGGAATCGGGCCCGCAATACGCGCGCCCGTCCGTCTAGCCGTCTCGACGATTTCCGAAACCGATTGGTCCAAAAGCTTGTAATCGAAAGCTTTCAGTCGAATGCGAATTCTCTGACTTTGCACCTTTTACTCCACAATCTCCGTAACAACACCGGCGCCGACGGTGCGTCCACCTTCGCGGATAGCGAAGCGGACTTCTT
>JAIEOG010000060.1 GCA_019750655.1 bacterium | reverse complement strand
CGAAGAGGTGATGTAGAAGTAGATCGTCATGGAGTGCGGAGTGGAAGTGATATCCCCAATCCGGCCCGTTTGAGTGACGACCCAGTTCGTTCCCGTATAGTTGTTAGTCCAGTTCGTTCCATGGATGTCTGGAGGCGTACTGTCGTTGTCATCGCAAGCGTCATCGATGCCATCGCTATCGCCGTCAGTGCCGGCACTCGCAACCATAGGGCAGCCGTCGGTGTCGTTGCATATCCCGTCGCTGTCGGTATCTCCCGATGTGTCGTTGCCGGTGCACAGATCGGAACCATCGCAGCTTCCGTCGCTGTCACTGTCCGTGCAGCAATAGTCTTCGCCTTGGCAGGTGCTTACGCCGTCGTTGGAAGCGCCGATTGTGCCGTCGTCCGTCTTGCCGTCGCCGTATTCGCAAATGTAAGTGAGCGATTGGTCGGTCCACATGTCGTCCCAAACGTTGCCGCCCGTGCTCAGCACGGCGCCTTCTTGATCGGGGCCTGAACCAATGCCGTTATCCGGTTGCCCGCCGCCCCAGTTACGGTAAGCGTCGGCTTCGCCCGTGACCCACGCGAAAGTACCTTCCGAGCCCGCGTCTGTGAGCCCTATGTAGGTCCAGTCCGCAGGGCTCATCATAAAGATAGCGTCGTTCTCTTCTTGGTCGGCGATCGTGACTAAGTGGCCACCTTCGTTGCGGCACTGGGTGCGCGCAGCGCCGAAGTCTCTCGACACGGCGTTGTAGTAAAGGTACAGGCTCTTGCCAAAGCGTTTGAAAGCAGCTGGGCTATATTCGTTAAACGGGCTCGCTTCGCAGTATTCCCCCGTACCGTCGTGGTCGAGGTCTGTTTGATCCGCGTTCGGAGAGTCTGTGGGGCAGTTATCTGTCACGTCGAGAACGCCGTCACTGTCTTGGTCGCCATCGAGCGCGGCTTCGCACATAAAGGTCAGCGGTGTGTTGCACTCAATATCAAAGGTCATCGGGCCATAGCTCTCATGGCCGCACAAGCAGTTCTGGCTAGTACCACCACCACCCGAGCCGGCGACGCCGCCGCTCTGCCACGGAGTGTACGTCAACTGGAAGCCATCGCTAGTAACCCAGTGGTCTTCTTGGGCGATATCCGTGCCGTTCATGTAGAAGTGGCCGAAGCCTAAACCAAGCGGAGCGTACGCGTTCATCACCGTATCCGCTTCGTCTTTGCTGCCTAAGCTAGCCAATCGGTAGCCTGGGTAGCTCGCGCACTCGGTGAGAGCCGTAGCGTAGTCTTTTGGCCCATTGAGCAAGCCGCAAACTTTGTAGCCGTGGCCGTAGACGGCAATGTCATAGCAATCGTCGACAGAGTCGCCGACGCCGTCGCCATCCGTATCCGAGCCGCAATCCGAAACATCGCTAAAATCTACCAAGCCGTCGCAGTCATTATCGTGAGTGTCGTTACAGATTTCGGTGGCACCAGGGAAAGACGTCGGATCTTGGTCGTCGCAGTCGGAATCGGCACCAATGCCGTCCTGGTCTTCGTCCGCGATCACATCGAGGTCAAAGTCCGCAGTGACGCCATCGCCAATGGAGGCGGTGACAGAGGCTTGGCCGGAACCAGAGGCAACGGCTGTAAAAGAAGAAGGGTCAAATTTACCTGTATCCGTGGTGCTCCAGTTCAAGGAGCTAAGCGGGATACTCATTGTAGAGCTGTCAGAAAGGGTAGCTGTGACAGTCAAAGAAGGTGCTGCGCCACCGAGCACGGAGCCCGAAGGGGTCACAGTGAGACCCGTGATGTAAGGGGCAATAGCACCGTTGCTCACTGCAAATTGTTGGACATCGCCGCCCTGGTAGAGGCTCGCATCGTGCACGCGGCCTACCGCATAAACGTTAGAGCCTACGAGCACGGCACCGTTGGTGACGTCGTCCGCAGGGCCTGCAGAAATGAGCTTGTAGCCGCTGCTACCGAAGCCGGAAACGGGGACACCATCCGAAGCAATGCGCACGGTGAGTTGGTCGTAGTTCGCGCTGCCACCGGTATAGGAAGTCCCGACAGCCGCAGTCTCGCCGCTGCTCAAGCTGATGACGTTGTTGAAAATACAGTCGTGGCTCGGCGTCGAGCCTTCGTGGGAAACGATGGTAAAGCCTTCGTCATCCGTTCCACCCGCGATCCCCACATAGCCGTAACCCGAGCGCGGGTTACCCGTGGAGCTTTCCAAGGCCACCAAGCTGCAACGCCAAGGGCCGGTGCTCGAGTTGATTTTGTTCGAACCAGAAACGACGATATCCACGCCCCAAGCACCCGTATTGCCAAGAGCAATACCTGTGGGGACAGATTCTGTACCGCCACCTGCGACAGTAAAATCAATAGAGTCACCCCACGGTGACCCAGCTTCGTCGAGGCTCGTATCCGAATCGCCGCCAGAGTAAATAAACTTATGAACGTGGAAGCCCTTAGGAGAGGAGTTCTCCACACCAGGCATGTAATACGCATTGCTCGTGGTGGTGTCGTAAACCAAGTTAACGGCAGTGCCGACATAATCGGTAAGTTTCAAAGTCGAGCCCCAAGCGGCGCCCGTTTGCTGATCGTAAGAAGCGATGTAAGGGCGGTAGTTCGAGCCGTTCGTTCCGACGGAGCCTACGATCGTGACCACGCCGTGGTGGCTTGAGTTCACGTCATCGTTGTAAACAATGCCACGCACGAAGGCTTGGCCTTTGGTCGAGTTGCCGCCGACACCCGTCGCCATGATGCCGTTAGTGCCGAAAGCTGTGATCAACGAACCCGAAGAAGAAAACTTGGCGAGGTAAATATCGTAATAACCATTGGCCTTCATCGAACGGCAGGCAACGATGTAGCCGTCATAGGCATAAACAGCCGCGTTGCAAAGGTTGTCCAGGCCCGCGCCTGCGAAGTCGATAAGCTGAGTGCCGGGGTACCAGGCAGCCGAGTTTTTAGTGAAGCTACCGTTTTTCAGACCGCCATCCACAAGGACGGACGTAATCAAGCCCTTGTAGTTGGAACCGCCGAAAGCGCGGCCTACAACTAAGTAACTTGTACTATTGCCAGGCTGCGTTGCAGCTGTGCGGTAAGTGACGTGCCCGTTGAAGCCTACAGGCCGCATCGGCAAGCCGTATTCGGCATAGCCATCGCGAGTGAGTAGGGCCGTGAACAGAGCAAAACTCAGTAGGATTGATAGATTTCGAAAGCGCACAAACGTACCTCTTGAGACAGCCTTGCAGGCTTTTCGTAGTCTCCAGTTTCGCAGGATATTGTGTGGGAATTGTGGAGGGCCGCACAGTTCAGATAGCTTCGTAATATCCTTGATTTACGCCCGGCGGTATCGGTACCGTTTAGGCATGGAAGCGCTCATCGTGGAAGACAACGACACAAACTACCTGCTCGTGAAAACCATCCTGAAACGCGAAGGGTGGTCGGTGGAGCAGGCCCGGACTTTGGACGGTTTTCGTAATGGGATTGAGGCAAAGAGCTACGATCTCATCCTCCTGGATGTCTCGTTACCAGACGGCGATGGGATAGAGGCCTTAGAAGCGCTCCACCGCACTAAAGAAGAAATGCCTCCCGTTTTCGTAATGACGGCACACGCTCTGAAAGAATGCCAGGATCGCGCGAGTGCGGCGGGGGCATCTGCATTCTTCGCTAAGCCGTTTTCAGTGACAGCCCTCCAATCAGCCGTGCGGGCTCTGGGAGCAGGCGGCCCGTGCTAGAAGCCCAAGTCATCCGCTTCCAGGATCTCGTCGAGAGCCCCTGGAAAAACGGCCAGGGCACCACGCGCGAGATTGCCAGAGAAGCTTCGGAGCCTTTTCTTTGGCGTCTAAGCCGTGCGGCCGTGGCAGGGTCGGGGCCTTTTTCCTCGTACCCCGGTTATGATCGCAGCTTGGTGCTGCTGCGAGGGTCGGGCACTCTGCTTTCGGGAGCCAAAAAACGATCGGTCTCGGCGATGGTCGCATACCGATTCTCAGGCGATGATGCCACACACCTAGAGCTTTCCTCACCTACGGAAGACTTCAATCTCTTCACGCTGCGGGGCAAGGCTCGTGGTAGTAGTTACCCGTCCTATTTCTCTCCCGAGGAGGAAATGCAGCTACCGGTCGCAGGGCAAAGGCATTTCGTCCATTGTGTCGAAGGCCGTCTTGAAATCTTCGAGCCCAACGGTGGGGGGCGTTTTGCACTAGCGCCGGGGGACACGTTTAGCGCGGCGCGGAATTCCGACAAAGAATATTTGAATCTGCGCGCACGTGCAGTGGAGCGTGCAACCGCTCTTTGGACTGTTATCCATTTGCTTAAGGAAGGTGAGAAATGAAGTTGGGCAATGGTCTCTTCGATCGCTTTGCGAATCAAACCGCCTGGCTTGCAGGCCGTCCATTTTCCTTTGGCTTGGCAGTACTGGTTGTGGCGGTTTGGTTGGTTACGGGGCCGATTTTTCACTTCAGTGATACTTGGCAGCTTGTGATCAATACCGGAACGACCATCATCACATTCATGATGGTCTTCTTGATCCAGAACACGCAGAACCGAGAAGCTCAGGCCGTGCAACTTAAGCTGGACGAGTTAATCCGAGCGACGCGGGGAGCGCACGTGGCGCTCATGGATATTGAGGAGCTGAGTGAGCGGGAGTTGCGCGATATCCGCAAGTGTTACTGCAGGCTCGCAGCCGAAGGCCGCAAAGGCCTGCGCAAAGGCGATCGGGATACAGGAACTCCTGCCATTGACGTGAGCCACTTTCGCTCAAAGGGTGACTAGAGTTTTTTCGCGTAAGTGCTAGTCCAGAGATCGTCGAAGATGCTCTCTAGTTGTGGGACAGCTTTTTTGTCCGAGGAGACAACGCCCACGCCGCGGGAGCCGTAGTAATAGCTACGCCCGTAATTATCCGTTCCCAGCCAGAATGTCTTGCCATCGACGATAAGGAACTTGCTGTGGATGAGGCGCGCGTAAGGGATCGGCCCACCCGAGTATTGTGGGATCTCGACGGCACGGACTTCTACTCCACCCGCCACGAGTTCTTTGACTCCCGGCTGTGTTTCTTTTGTCTTGTCGAGCAGTACTTGGACTTTTGCAGATTCCCCCGGCTTGTTCAGCCTTTCGGCTGCCTTTAGCAGTGCTGCTTGGAGCTCTGTCCAACGCGTTTGTTTTCCATACACGGAGGTCGTGTATTCCATAGTCTGGAGTTGAATGGATTGCTTTGCTCCTGCGATGAGCGACAGAAGCGTGTCGACAGTGCTTGTGACGCTGGAGGGTAAGTCGGCTACAGGTGAGGCGGCAAAATGCAGGCTGCCGGCCTTAGATATCTTGGGCGAGCTGCCTAGCGCGGCCAATTGAACAGTGCCTGTGCGCGCTGCGCGGTCCCAATCTTTCTCAAAGATCGCCTGAAGCGAGCTCACGACATGCTTGTCTTGTGTGCGAATGCCCGTCTCATGAATGTGCTTGAGCGCGCGCCAGTCAAAATTGGCGCTGCCCAAGTAAGCATCCGTGCCGCCGACGATGAAATACTTTGAGTGCTGCACGCCCCCACCTAGCTTGGTGTAGTCGATGATACGCACTTCGATGTTTTCAATGTTGGTGAGCGCTGTGGCGCCTTCGGGTTGGTTCTTCAAAAACGTTTTATCGACAATCAGTCGGACGGGAACTCCTCGGCCGGCCGCGGCCTTGATGGCATCGAGAACTTCTTCCATCGGCTCGCCTGCGGCATCGCTGATGTAGAACTGTTCGATGTCGATGCTGGAGTGAGAGTCCTTGGCGCTATTAAACATTTCGACCCAGGTTTCCAGTGTGTCTGCGACGCCTTGCGGGACGCGGAGCTTCGTTTCCACGGGCAGTGTCAGCACAAGCTGCGGGCCCGCTGCGTAAGCGTTGAGGGCTAGAAGGAATCCTAGAGCCAGATTTTTAAATAGCATGGGCGCATTCTAGAGAGAGGATCGCGTGGATGACAAGCGCCTTGCGTCGGCTTTTAACTGCGCTGCACCAGGGTCGGGGAAGCTTGGGCGGTAGGGTAGAGAATGATCTCTTGGATGTTCACTCGCGCGGGGCGATCGACTGCCCAGACTACCGCCTGAGCGACGTCCTCGGCTGTGAGTGCCTCAAGCCCGGCGTAAACGGCGCGGGCTTTTTCTTCGTCTCCCAACCGGACTCGGCTGAAATCGGTCTCTACCATGCCAGGGCTAATCTCCGTCACTCGAATGCCGAGTCCATGGAGGTCCAGGCGCATCGCTTCATTCAATGCGTGGACAGCGCTTTTGGTGGCGCAATAAATATTGCCGCGCGGGTAGGTCCAATGGCCCGCAACCGATCCAAGATTGACGATGTGTCCCGATTTCTTCTGAGTGAAATGCGGCAGTAGGGCATGTGTCACATAGAGCAGGCCCTTTAGATTGGTGTCGATCATGGTGTCCCAGTCGTCGGTCTTGCCCTCTTGAATCGTCGCCATGCCCTTTGCGAGGCCGGCATTGTTTACAAGAACCGTGACTTGGGAAAGCAGTCGGGATTCTTTCTGTGCAAATCTCGCGACACCTTCTTTGTCCGAAACATCCAACTCCACTGTTTGGACACGTACACCAAAGCGGCTGGAGAGTTCACGACCGAGTTTGTCGAGGAGTGGAAGGCGGCGGGCCACTAGGACGAGATCGAGATTGCGCTCAGCAAACGCTTTCGCACACGCTTCGCCAATTCCACTGCTGGCACCTGTGATTAAAACCATGCAGCAGTGGTACACCGGCGTTCTAATATTCGCAAATATAGGGATAGCTCAAGTTGCAGAAGTCTTGTCCGATGTTGGCCTTCTGAATTCCGCAGTTCGCGCCACTCGTGGGCATAGAGTTGAAGTACGGCACTGCGTTTCCATGGTCGTCCACCCACGTGCCTTCTGAAGCGGCATCGGTCGCGTTTACCCAGATGTTCATATCGCGTATAGTCAAGATGTTGTTGAAGTAGTTTAGCTCCCCGGCATCGCTCACAACCATGAGGTAATGGCCTAGGTTGCGGCAATTAGCTGCCGCTGTCGCCCAGTTTGTGCTGGTTGGGTAGAGATCGTAAGTGTGACCTCCATAGCTATAACTGGACAAACAAGCAATGTCCGTCGTGCAGTCGCTGTCATCGCAATCCGTTTGGCCGTCGAAATCGTCGTCGCTGTTATTAGCACATTGCTCCGCACACGCAGGGTCGCCGGTGCACTGATTGTCCGCGCAGTCTGTGAATCCGTCTACGTCATCATCGAGGCCATTGGAGCAATCTTCCACGCAGGCCGGGTCAAGTATGCAATAGCTATCTGCGCAGTCTACGAGAGTGTCGCCATCGTCGTCCGAAGCGTTCGTGCAATCTTCGAAAGTACAATCAGGGCTGCCGCTGCAGTCTGTGTCAAGGCAGTCCACGTCGCCGTTTGAATTATCGTCGACCCCGTTAGTACAGATCTCCGGTTGGCACTCGGCGGCACTTGCGCAATCCGCATCGTCGCAATCGGTGTCCATATCGCCATCGTCATCTATGCCGTTATTACAGGATTCAGATGCGGGGCAGCTGGCGTCGCCGTTGCAATCGGCGTCTGAACAGTCGGTGTCGCCGTCATAATCGTTGTCTTTGCCGTCCGCGCAGTTTTCATGAACGCAAGCTAGATCGAATGCGCAGTCGGCGTCGGTGCAATCCGTCTGCCCATCCGAGTCTTCGTCTAGTCCGTCCGTGCAGGTTTGCTCAGGGCAGGGGCCCGACCCACAGCTGCTGAACTCACAGATATAGCCATACGTCGCGGCGCAAGAGTTTGCGGCCCAATCGGATGCCGATGCGAGGAAACCGCAGATGCCCGCCCCTGTTTGGGTAGGTTCTCCGGGGCTCCAATAGAAAGTGGAAATAGGATTGCTGTCCGGGTACGTAAAGCCGGCTCCCGTGGCGTCTCGCACTCCAATCCAAGCAAACTGCCCGGAAAGGCGAGCGGATAAGGCATCTTCTAGGGGTTGGGCGTCTACTTTGGCTAGTGAGCCACCTTGGCCAGTGCATCGAATGTCGGCGTCTTCGTAACTCAGGGTGGTAAGGAAAAAACGGAAAATCCGCCCTTGGTACGCAGTGGTTGCGGTTAGTCCGCAGTCAGAACCGAAAATGCACTCGGTGTCGACGCAGTCTGCATCGCCATCCAAGTCATCATCTATGCCGTTGGTACAATCCTCGGTCGGGATACAGCTCAAATCACTGCTGCAATCGCTATCGCTGCAATCCGTATCCCCATCGCTGTCATCATCGATCCCGTTGGTGCAATCCTCCGCAGGGATGCAAACCGGATCGCTGCTGCAGTCTGAGTCACTGCAATCGACGTTGGTGTCCAGGTCGTTGTCCAACCCATCGTTGCAAGTGGTTTCGGTGCAGGCGCAATCGGAGTCCGCGCAATCGATTAATCCATCGGTGTCGTCATCCACGCTATTGTTGCAATCTTCTGGAGGGATGCAGACAGGATCGGTGCTGCAATCGGGGTCTGCGCAGTCTAGATCGCCATCCAAGTCGTCATCCTGCCCGTTGTTACAGGAAGACTCGATACAGCCGCAATCCGGGTCGTAGCAATCAACGAGGCCATCGAGATCTTCATCGTGCCCGTCGCAGTATTCGCGATCGCACATGCCATCGTGGTCGGTGTCTCCATAGCTGTCATCTCCGGTACAGAGGTCGGCGGCATCGCAGCTGCCATCGCCGTCGGAATCTACGGCAGTGCTATCGTCTCCACCGGGGCAAGTATCGATGCTATCGCAATAGCCGTCGCTGTCGGCGTCGGCATTGTCGCTGCCAAAGCAAACATCGCAGGCATCGCCGACGTCATCGCTATCCGCATCGGCTTGGTCGATATTGGCAAGGGAGGGGCAGTTATCCAGATCATCCGGGACGCCGTCGTCGTCCGCATCGAGGTCGGGATCCGTACCTGGATCTTCAGGCGCTTCCGCCGGAACGAGAACGGTGATTCCAGTGCCGCAAGCTGTGAGCGTGGAGAGGCCCAAAAGAAGTAGAAACACGGATAGCCAGCTCGCTTTTGACTGGAGCGAAAGCAATACATTCTCCTTAGAGGGGCGCTCTTCTATTATCGGCTCTAAAAGTGAAGATTTTTCGCTCCCAATTGTGTGGGAAAACCCATATTTTGCGTGGATGAGGAAGGTTCTTATTTACTTCGCTTTGCCTGAAGAGGGCGGCGCGTTAGTCAGGCGCTTGGGTTGGAAGGGGCAGCGCAACAACGCCCTAGGTGTGCCCGTGACGCGTTTTGAAGGCCGTGTAGGGCAGAAGGAAGTGACGATCGTCTGGTCCGAAACGGATCCGACCTACAGGGTTCCGCAAGTGGGGGCCGAGGCAGCACTGTTCGCCGTGCTCCCCGAAGTTTTACAGAGCAAACCAGATCTTCTAATCAATGCGGGCACCGCAGGGGCACTCAAGGCGAGTGGCCTGGCCTTGGGGGAAGTCTGCTTGGTCGATAAACCCGTATGTTTCCTCGATCGGCGATCGAATATTGGAAACTTCGCGGCTTACCTCAAAGGCGGCTACCCTGTATTTGCACCGGACTGGAAAGCCTTCGAAGGGCTACGCCGTGTGAGTGTGGGCACCGGTAATTCTCTAGTGGCGCCTTGTGACGAACGAGAGGTGATGGCGGCACAGGGCGTTCAGTTGATTGAGATGGAAGCGGCGACGGTCGCGAAGCTCTGTGCGGGGCTATCGATTCCATTCTTAGCGTTGAAGGTTCCTTCGGACTACATCGATCCGGGGGAGTCTTTTGACGAGCAGTTTTATTCGATGTTGCTCAAGTGCGGTGAGGCCTTGGGAGAGGTGCTGGAAAAAGCGCTTCTGGAGGCCCGCTGACGTGCGCTACGAAATCCTCATCGACGCGGGCGAAACCGCTAATAAGTGCACGATCAAGCCTCTCTCTGGGCGCCCGGACTTTCGCCTGTTTAAAGTCTGGGGCGAGGGCCCACTTGGGCCTTTCTCTGCGCCTTTGCTCTTGCACCACGAAGGCGAATGCCTTTCGACTTTGCGCGAAGGGTTCCAAGAGGTGCCAGCGATTGCGGCGGTGGACTGTGTGTGGCGCCGTTTGCCCAGGCTTTTGAAGCGCATGGCTTGGGAACAAGATCAGCCCGCGGTGCGAGCAAGAATCCCCGAGGGTTTTATAACGGCCTACCCACGCGTGGGCCAACCGGAACAAGATCCGGATGGTGGTTTAGCGACGATTGAAGCGCTCTTCATTGCAGCCGCTCTAGTTGGAAATTGGGATGTGACCCTACTGTCGAAGTACTATTTTGGACGCGCCTTCGTGGAAAAAAATGCGAGGCGCTTTTTGGAACTAGGAGTCGCGCAAGCCGGAAACCCAGAGACGTTGCCGCCTGTCTTTCAAAGCGAACGAAGTTCTCAAAGCCGCCGCTGGAACCGCGGGCGGGCACCGAAGGTCTAATTCACTGACATCTGGCTGTCTGGAAGATCGCGGCGAGGGGAGCGTGTTCCGCTCAGCCACGGGTAAGTCATAGAAGACGGGTATTGTTTGAGAACTTGCCCGGTCCAAGCGCTAACCCCCTTGCCGACCATCGAGGTTCCCACCGTAACATCTTTGAGGTTGACGCCGCCGGGGCCTAATTCAAATTCCAAAGCGCTCTCCAGCTCCAAAACTTCATTGTAGATATTACCGGGGACAACGGTTTCTGCGGTCGCTTTGAGTACCTGGCGTTTACCATCCAGGAAATCTTGCTTGGAAATGCGGATGGGAGTCGCTTGCTTGTTCTTTATGCTGCGCATCTGCATTTTTCCGGTATCACTCACGGCCCAGACCTCGAGCTGGTCCTTGATTTCGGGGTGGTGTTCGGGATCGCTCGCGACGGGGCGTAATTCAATCGCGAGAATCTTAATGTGGAGATAGTCCTGAGTGCCGGGCATCTGCGCTTTGATTTGCGCGTTTTGTTCTTTGTCTTTCGCTCCGGAGACGATCTTGCGTGCAATCTCTTTATGCTTTTCCTTGGTTTCTTTGTCGGCCTCCGAGCCGTCAGGGTTCTTACCGTCAAAAAGGTTGTAAGTCACAATCGCGTTATCGATGTGCCGGATCTCGAAACTCTCGGGCTGATCACCCGGAAAAAGGGGGCTGACTTTCGGGGTTGCAATGGCGTGAGGCGGATTTGCCTTGTTCGAAGGAGCTCCGCCGGCATGGGCGCCGGGTGTCTGGGCTTGCGCGCTAATGGAAACTAGCCCGATAAATAGAAAAAAACGTGTCATTGAGTGCATTCCTTAGGCTGGAAGTTATGCAATCGCAGGACCGTGCAGCCGTGCCTAGCTAGGCGCTGTATTCTGGAGGAGGGCGTATAGAACACCCGCAGCCGTTATTCCAGCTGCGGGTGCCTTGGATTAAGGGCGAGTAAAGAGGCCGAGTTTCTTTCCGTTCCAGTAGTAGTACAAACCTACTTGGGACGATTGAGACATATTGATTTCAAAGAGCAGTTGCACTGTCTTCCCACCGGGTAATTGCACCGATCCCAGAAAAGCGGATGGGCCAATTCTGTTTCCCTCATGAAAGATATCGTTGGATCCCATTCCGTGGAGTCCTTCAAAGGCCGGCGCCGGAAAACCCCAAGCGCCGTCTCTTGAAATCTCAAGCTGGAGCTGACGAGTTTGGCCGGCATCCGTCACCGAAAGCTTCAGGGGCTGGATAACGCTACCTTCTACACCTGGAACCATTTCAAGCTTCGCCGTCGTCGGGCCTTTAGGGAGCTCGCCAAAGAAGCGTTCGAAAGTATCGCGTGAGAGTTTAGCGAGGGTCGGATTGCGAGGGTTATCGCCATATCCCAGCTGGCCGTCCCAAGATCCTTTTTTCCAGCTAAACCAAAGTTTCTGGTATCCATCGATGTCGAGTAGATGTTTTCCGCGTGCGTAGGACAGGCCTGGCTTTTCCTCTAGGATATAGCTCGCATGTCTAGCATCCATGACAGTTCCCTCGATATGCTTACACCCGAGCACATGCCCGAGTTCGTGCAAGAAAATGGACTGTAAGAGATGGGGCTGTTTCCAATCTGGCATTTTGCGGCCTGTATGGGAGTCAGCTAAAAACTCCGACTTCGCAATCCAGATGAAGCCTTTTCCCCACTGATCCACGTCCCAATAAGGCAGCTTAGTCGGGTGGCTAAACCCTAAGGGTTGGTGGTGGAAGCTTTTGGCGACGGTGACTTCTGCTGTCTCCATTCCTAGGTAGATAGTGATGTCCTCGGCGCCATCGCAAGCGAGTTGGCGGTGGTAATCAAAGTAAAGCGCCCCATCCCCAAGATCTTGCAAGTAGTCACGCCAGCCATTAAGCGCCGCGCGGAAGGCTTTGTCAGCTTCGTCTTCGGTGACGCCGAAGTCCTTTGCGGTTTGGTAGCAGTAACGGACCTTACCGATTTTTGGAAACCAAGCCGTTTCCCAGTGGAAAGCAGTGTCGCCACCGCCGCCTCCTGTCGCATTGCCGGCTAAGGCCATGCCGCCTAAAAGACTTGCTAGTGCTGTGAGTTTTAAGAGTTGCATCAGTCCCCCCATTAGGTTGTTCGATAGGTTTGAGTATTCCAGCGCCCCAGAGCCACGTAAATTATTACGAAATTAATTATTTCCAAAAAGTTGTACGAATAGTTAACTGGCTCGTATGAATCTTTACCACTCGGACGATTACAAAGCGGTGATCAAGTACCGACTCTTGGAACTCAAATCCCAAAACCCCTCCCATAATTTCCAAAGCCTTGCCAACCAGTGCGGTGTACAGAAGACGTATCTTTCCCGCGTTTTGAGTGGAGGGAAAGCGGAATTAAATTCCGATCAGTTTTTTCTAGCGATTGAGTATCTCGGGTTTGCTGCAGAGGAAAAAGACTATCTGGTGCTTCTGCACGAATGGCAGCGATCTTCGTTACCTGCGCGACGAGCTTTTTTGGAGAGGCAGTTGGAAGCCGTTCGCCAGCAGCGCGATCGTAGCCACCACACGCCAGCGCCTCCCTTGGATTCCGGTAGTCAGCTTACGGATTACTATTTCAACCCGGCAGCGCAACTCGTGCATATGTTTTTGAGTATTGGGCGCTACGCCCAGGACCAGGAGCAGATCCGCAAGAAGCTAGGCTTGTCTCGCACGCAGTTTTCTAAGGTACTGAAGGTGCTTTTGCAATTGCAGATAGTGTCTTTGAAAAATGGGCGGTATTCCGTGGATAAGGGCCAAATGCATCTGCCTTGGGATTCATCACTGATTCCCTCTTACCGCACGCTTTTGCGGCTTAAGGCACTCGATAGGGTGAGTAAACTAGAAAGGAAGGCCTATAGCTATTCGGTGGTTTTCACAGCGGCGCCTAAAGATCGCGCAGCGATCCAAAAGGAATTTGTGCAGTTCTTAAAGAAATTCGACGCGCGTGTCCGCAAGGCCGAATCCAAAGAAGTGTACCAGTTGAATTTCGATCTCTTTGATTGGAGCGAGAATTAGCGGCCGTTGTAGATGGCGCTGATTTCAGCTTCCGACAGGTCGCGGTTGTAAATCGCGAGTTCGTCGAGATAGCCGGTGTAGGCTGCTTTGCCTTCGCTGCCCGTAGCGTGGCCATCATAACCGATGAACACTCTCTGCGGTTTCAAGTTCGCCGGTACGTATTTGCCTGCCGTCACATCGGCGGTCGAGAAAATCTGCGAGCCTGCAGCCACTCCATCGACAAAGATACGGCCGCCATTCGCGTTCCGCACGAAGGCGACTTGGTGCCATTTGCCGTCGTTGTAAGCGGTCGAAGTATTGAAACCCAAGCGTTTCACAGTCGGGGTTTCATTGTCTTGGTAGTAAAGCTTACCAGCGTTCATCCAGATGCTATAAGAGCCGCCGACATTGGTGGTGTCGTACTGCTGGACGAGGCGCATCGCTCCCGTGGAGAGCGTGTAGACCCAGAACATCACGGTAAAGTCGCCTTTGCCGTTAATAGAGGGTCGCGAACCAAGAGTGAGTGCATGGGCGCCCGCAAACTGGATGCCCTGGCCACGTTTTCCTGAAACGTTCCACACGGGCATGTCGACGCCACTGACGGCAACGGCATTATTCAACCCCAGAGCGTCGCTGAAGGGCGCATTCGTGCCGTTGAAGTGGAGTAGTGCTAAGGCGGCTTGCATACTGCCGGCGCCTTGCGTCCTCTGGTTTACAACGACTTTGGCCGTGTCTCTAGCCGTGTTGTCCGCGGCGTCGACGCAGGTGACCGTGTAGGTCGTATCTGCGTAATGGCGGCCCGAAACCGCGGTATCTGTCGTCAGCATCGTAGTGCCGGGCCACGGGTTGGGGCTCATGCTGCAGCCAGTGGAATAGCGAGAACTCCAGGACAATGGCGTGGTCTGGTAATACGGGACGGTAATCTCTGTCTGCCCATTCGCAAGAAGACTCACGGTAGGAACCGGTCGCGTTGTTAGCGTTACATCGTCGGTAGCAGTCCCGAATTGGTTCTGGCACGAAATCGTGTACGTGGTTTGCGCGGTCGGGCTGACGACACGGCTCGTAGTGGTTCCCAAGGCGATGTTTCCTGGGTTCAGAGTGCAAGAAGTCGCATTTGCCGCAACCCAAGATAGAGTCGAATCTTGTCCGTAAGCGATCGTCGCAGGTGTTTCCGAACCGTTCGCTCTTAAGACCACAGATACGGGGCCGATGACGTTCACGCTAACGGTGTTCGTCATGGGTGCGGCCGCGTTTGGGTTAGTGCAAGAAAGCGTATAGCTCTGAAGTCCTGGCGTGGATAAAGCGCCGGTAGACAGGTTGCTCATGGCAGTAACGTTAGTGGTGCCAACCATGCAATTGGTAGCTCCGGTCACGCTCCAAGACAGAGTGGCGGATTCTCCCGATCTTAAGGCTAGCGACTTCTGGCCATTGATACGTAAGTCGACCGTCATATCACCCGCATCTGCATCCGCGACAGTGAAGGAGGGAGATCGCAAGGCGTAGTACTTTTGAATAGAGCCGGCGGAGTCAAAACCCAAGACAGTGATATCTTCGTAGTGCGAGCCCGAAGAATAGCTTCGGCTGTATTCGATGCTCGAAGTAAAGGAAGCTGGGTTAGAGTCGCTTAGTTTATAGCTTGCGCAACCGCTGGCTCTCACGCGCCAGGCTACTTGGCTTTCGTTGGTTACTGCGGCCGAGGGGTTTACGCGTTCTAAAGTAGGCGTTGCGGCAGTCGAGCAATTGCCCGTTACCTGATAACTAGTGTTGGTAGTTCGCTGAACGCTGCAGGCAGCGGTGAGCAAGGTGCTTAGAACAAGATGACGAAGTTTCATGACAGGCCCCCGAAAACGAGAAGAGTTGTGACAAATCGTTGCAAGAGATTTGCCAAGGGGGTTTACGCGTGGAAAGTACTCAGTCGGTTGTCTAAAGATTAGACATTTGACACTAAAGCCCGTAAGGCTGCCCAAACTATTCGGTTTTTTCTATCGTCAGAAATTAGACAGCTTTCGGCTAGAGAGTGGACGATTTGTCGAGTCTCAGACGTCGGTTCAAAACCTATCGCAAGGAATCAGGTTCGCTGCCCCGTGCCTTGAGGAGTGATTGTAGGGGTGGTGCAATCATCGTTTCACGAAAGGACGCCAATGAAAGACATTTTATTTTGCGCGCTCGGATTTTTGATTTCGGCTTCGGCTATGGCTGGCGGCAGCAGCCTTAAAGACATGGAAGATGGGTATGTGCGGGGAGGATCGACCTGGTTTCAATTAAAGGACGAGTACACTGCACCGAATGGCGCCGCAGCGGGTGAATACGAGAGAACGGAAATGTGGCAACAGTTCAAGCTCATTGCGCAGGGCCGAGCAGTTTATTTAAGGCCAGATTTTGCGTTAGGCATAAATATGACAACCTTTCCCGGAAAAGGGGAAGACGGAAAGACGGCAGCAAAGTTTTTCCAAGATGCCGGAAGCGGCAAGGTCTACTGGTCAATTACGATGGAGTCTCGAGCTGCAGATGGAACGATGCAAACGCAGCAAGGCCAGAGCGAATTAACGTTCGTGAAAGGGACGTGGGGCGATTACGAAAAAGGCGGGGATGTAGAGCTGGATTTTTCTGAGGCCGAGAGTCAGGCAAACGGAAAGTATGTAAAAAGCCTGATGGACACAGGTTGGGAAATCTTCCGGAACGATGTCATCAAAATGTATCCCGGAGTGACTTTCGGTCCAGTTCAAAAGCTCGTGGATGGGTCTTCGCGGTTTCGGATTACGCTCAAGGCTAACTTAAAAAAGGCGGCCTTTGTTTATCCTCGCTGGACCAATGAGTATATGTTCACGTCACACAAAGAGTATTAGGGAATGCGGGGGCTTTTTAAGCCCCCGCATCGGTTTCTGGGTTAGGGGAGCGTAGGTGTAGGAGGTGGATCTTTCTTCACCTCGGCCTGGATTTTAACATCCGCTGCTTTCACCTGGACCTTAGCTTTTTCGAGCTCAGTGTTCGCAGTGGCGAGCGCAGCGCGGGCTTCTTGGAGAGCTTTCACGTTGCTCGCATTCTCTTTAGCCTTTACATCACGATCCGCCGTTACCGTCGCCAATTGAGCTTCTAGGCCCTGCATCTTTTCTTGCAGTGCACGGGCTTCCGCTTCTTTGGCTGCAACAGTGTCTTTGGTGGTCTGGAGCTCCTTGCGCAGATCGCCTTGGGTCTGTTGCGACGCTGTTTCCAGCTCGCCAATCAGGCCAGTCACGTGATCGACTTCGGTTTGCACCTGGCCGGCCATGTTCTTAGCGCGATCGCTGGCTTCTTTCGCTTTCTGGGCTAGCGGCTTGCGTTGTTCGGCTTCGCGGGCATTGAGCGCGGCGATGGCATCGGGTTTCATTTGAAATCCAGCCACAAGACCCGCTACTGCATTCACTTGGCAGATAGCTTCATTGGCGGGGCCGGTACAGAGCGACGTTATCGTCGCTTTGCCATGCTCGAAGACAATCTCTCCGACTTTCATCGTGCCGACGTCTTTATTTCCGCCGAAGACATCATACGTCCCGAGTAGAGGAGCGACGTCCTTGTTGTCCCCGGTTGCTGGCGGGGTCTCGCCTGCATGTCTTAATGTCAGCACGAACTTCGTGCGTTTCTCCCCGACCACGATGGCTTGATCGCAGGGTTGGTCGAGAAATTCCAGGTAAGCGATATCGGCGCCTTTAGGGGCGACGGGCCGCAGTACTTGGAAGCAGTTTTTGGTGGGATCGAGTTCTCCACCTTTATCTTTGAAGCTTTGAAGCACTTCAGCGCTCGCTTCTACCTTCATAGCGGCGATGCCAGACACGCCGTCCGCATCTGCTTTTACCCACTGCTGTTGGTTCTCAGCAGCGGTTTTTGCACTCGTGGCTGTTGCTGACCGAGCAGGGGGGTTTTCTTTTCCACACGCTCCCACTAATAGAGCGAATCCAGTTAATAA
>JAIEOG010000328.1 GCA_019750655.1 bacterium | reverse complement strand
GATGTGGCAGAGACGACCAACCCCACCATTTCCGAACTCAAAGCAGAGAGCCAAGAAGAAGATCCGCCTTCTCCCGATCCGACGATGGTCTCCTACAACACCGAGGAAGAAAACGCTGCGGTGCCCGAGTCCTCCGGTTCTACGATGGATGACGGCTTAACGAAGAGCCACATCAGTGCGGTGGAGTCCCCCGAGGAAGAGCCAAAAGCCCCCGCGCCGGACGAACCCAGCTTGGCCGATCCCTCTCTGACTCAGGAGTCGATTTCAAATTTTTCGAGCAAGCCTTCGGGCAATAGAGCCGGAGAGATTCACCTGAAAGACGGTGGCGCTCCATTAGATCTCGTTTTGCCGGGCGGCGCTAAGCACCTATCGCGCGAATCCGTCAGTATTTCGACCAAGAGCGCGACGGTGGCAAAGACCGCCGCGCCATCACCAGCGCCTCAAATTCCGGCCGATCCGAATACAAATTCGGGAGAGGTAAGCACACTTGGCCGGAGCCAAACTGGCTCGCAGACCCATATGCGCGCAGCCCCAAAAACGGAAGCCGCGCCGCCGCCTACCCCTCAAAGAGCACAAACCGGTTCGTTTAATCTCCAGATGACGACGCCGATTGAGGACATGGAGTCTTCCGTGAATCCAGGGGTGCGCCCACGGCCCCAGGGGAACTGGCGGCACGAGAGGCCCCCAGAACCCAAAAAGCGTTCCATGCTCCCGCGGTTGATTGGGTTTCTCTCGGTTCTGGCGCTGACAGGCTATACCTACCACCTCTTTTTGAATGGCTCGATCACCCAGTGGATTGAAAACAATGCGCCTCGTGAGCCGACGGATACGCCCGAAGCCGCCATTGCAACAGATGAAGGCCTTGAACGCGTCGCCAGCGCTTGCGCGCTCAACGTACGCTCTCAGCCGGCGGTGGCTGAAGTGTTTTTGAATAATGTCTCGCAAGGTGTCACGCCGCGCATCCTGAGTGTTCCCTGCGGCAAGAGCGTAAACGTTGTTCTGCGCAAAGAAGGCTACGATAGCGTTTCTGAAAACGTCGAAACGCGGTCTAAGTCGATGGATTGGAACCGGACGCTCACGCCTCAAGTGCGGGGCAGCTTGGCGGTGACGTTAGGGTTCATTGCAGACGTTTATTCGGATGGGGAAAAAGTTGGCGAAGCCCAAGTCGGCAAGCTGGTGGAGTTCCCGCTCCGCGCAAAGCAGACCCACCAAATCCGCCTCGTAAACGGAGCGCTTGGTATCGACTATTCCACTGAAGCCACCATCGAAGAAGGCCAGCGCACTTGGCTGAAGCTCACTCTCGAAGAAGTCACTGCCCGGACGCGCCAGCGGAAAAAACGCTAGGTTGCCGCACGCCCTGCGTTGCCCCCAACGCCGCTTGCTGTTAGTCTTCTGCGGTGAGCAAAACCCAAGAACTTCTAAAAGTAGTCGACCACTACGGCGCGCATAACTACCTTCCGCTACCGGTTGTTTTGAACCGCGCCGAGGGCAGCCGCGTTTGGGATGTCGAAGGAAAATCCTACCTCGATTTTCTCTCTTGCTACTCTGCGCTGAATTTTGGTCACCAAAACCCGCGCCTCACCAAAGCTTTGATCCAGCAAGCGGGTAAACTCGCCCTTTGCTCCCGCGCGTTCCATAGCGAAGAACTCTGTTTGTTTAGCAAAGAGCTAGCAGACTTCGTGGGACTCGACCAAGTACTCCCCATGAATAGCGGCGCCGAAGCCGTCGAAACTGCGGTCAAGATCGCCCGCAAATGGGGCTATGTAAAACGCAAGGTCTCGGGCGAAGCGAACATCATCGTTTTTGAGAACAACTTCCATGGACGCACGATTACGATCGTCTCGTTTTCTACTGAACCCGATTACAAAGCCGGTTTTGGCCCCTTTACTCCGGGCTTTAAGAGCGTCCCGTTTAATTCCGTCGCGGATCTAGAAAAAGCCATCGACGCTAACACGGTCGGTGTCTTGGTGGAGCCCGTACAGGCAGAAGCCGGTATTCTCATTCCGTCCAAAGGTTTCTTGAAGCAAGTCCGCGAGCTTTGCACACGCAAGAATGTCTTGCTCCTCATGGACGAAATCCAAACGGGCCTGGGCCGCACTGGGCGCGATTTCTGTTTCCAACACGAAGGCGCGAAGCCCGATTTGCTGATTCTCGGCAAATCATTGGGCGGAGGCCTTTTGCCGATTTCGGCGGTCGTCGGCCGCAAAGACGTCATGGACGTCATCCAGCCCGGCCAGCATGGTTCGACCTTTGGTGGGAATCCACTCGCCTGCGCCGTCGCTCGCGAGGCGCTCGCGCTTTTGAAAGATTCCGGCCTTTCGGCTCGGTCGGAGCGTTTGGGAGCGCAGGCCGTTGAGATGCTCCAAGCCGCGAAGCTCCCCCGGGTGAAAGAAGTCCGGGGCTTAGGTGCCCTGATTGGCGTTGAGCTCGATACGAGTTCGGGTGGGGCGAGGAAGTACTGTGAGAAGATTGCTCAAGAGGGCGTGCTTTGTAAGGAGACGCATACCTACGTCATCCGAATTGCGCCTCCTCTGACCATCGAAGAAACGGATCTTCGGTCGGGAGTGGAAACGATTATCCGAGTGATCCGCTCCTTCGGTTGAGCTCGCTTTCAGGAGGGGGGCTCGCTTGCTGCCCGCAAGCAGCCCGTGTTACACCGACCCCATGAACCTTCGTCTCTTAGGCGCCTGCTTTCTTCTGCTGCTCGCCGGTTGCGGGGTGATGGGCAATCCTGTCCCTTATGTCGATCGGCAACAACCCGAGAAACCCAAAGTAGAGGCGGAAAAGGCCAAATGAGGATCCACTTTTTTAAGATGCAGGGCTGCGGCAACGACTTCCTTTTCTTGGATTCCATCCAAGGGATTCCGCCGCGGTTTCGCCCCACCGAGATCCAATATTACTGCGATAGGCATTTCGGCATTGGTGCGGACGGCATTGTCGTCTTGCACCGGAGCGAAAATGCAGACGTCGCGTGGACGTTTTACAATTCCGATGGCTCTATAGCCGAAATGTGCGGCAATGCCGCGCGCTGTGCCATCCGCTACGTGAGTGAGCGTTACCTCCCGGACGAGACGGTTTCTTTGGAAACGCACAATGGCGTCGTCAAAGGGCGAAAACTGGAATCTGACCAGGTCGAAGTCGCGCTCTTGCCACAGCAGCCGTTCGATTTCGAATACACCGAGCACATTCTCGAAATCGATAAGAACGTTTTCCAAGTCTACTGCACGAACACGGGTGTTCCGCACGCCGTCCTCGAAGTGAAAGACTTGATGACGTACCCCATCGCTCGGATCGGAAAACTGGTCCAAGGCCACGCGCTTTTTGCGAAGCACGGGACGAACGTAACGTTCTTCCAACGTTTGGTGGCAAACCGCATTCGCTCGACGACTTTTGAACGTGGCGTGGAAGCTGAAACGTTAGCTTGCGGCACAGGCGCTGCGGCCGCTGCGTTGGTATTCTCGCGCATTTACGCCCAGCCTTTACCGGTGAATGTCTCAGTGCCGGGTGGGGATCTCGTGGTGGATTTGAGCCCCGTCTCGCGTGTGCTCTTGCTCCAGGGCCCAGCGAAGTACGTTTACGACATCGAAGTGGATAGCGCGCCTTCCATCTTTGAACGCGTGACTGTTTTTGGGCAGGCGCAACCTCCGGAGGCCTCAGCATGAAGCTCCGTGGAGTCTATGTCGCTCTCGCTACTCCCTTCACCCCAGAAGGGGAGCTGGATGTTCCGGGTTTAGATCGACTGATTGATTCCGTCCTGCGCGCAGGCGCACACGGCCTCGTGCCTTGTGGCACGACGGGCGAGAGCCCCGTGCTCTCGCGCGAAGAGCGGCGGCAAGTGATCTCGCTCGCGGTGGAGCGAGGCCGCTCCGTTGGTGTGGAAGTCATCGCAGGCGCCGGATCCTACGCGACCGCGGCAGCGCAAGAACTCATCGCCGAAGCCGAGGAACTTGGCTGCGATGGCACTTTGATTGTTACTCCGTATTACAACAAGCCCACTGCCGCGGGGGTCGTTGCGCATTACGAAAAACTCGCCGATACCGCGCGCAAACCGCTCGTGCTGTACCACGTGCCGGGCCGCACACAGGTTTCTTTACCGCTCGAAAGCGTGCGGCGCTTGTTCGCGCACCCGAATATCGCTGGTATTAAAGAAGCGAGTGGCAACTACAGTTACTGGCTGGGGCTTGCTCAAATCGCACGCGATACGGGCAAGGCCGTGATGGCGGGCGATGACGATGCCGTCGCTATCCAACAAGCATTTGGTGCCCAAGGCGTGATTTCGGCGAGTGCGAATGTCGTACCTGAAGCTTACGTGCACTTGCACCAGCTGATGGAGAGTGGCGATTGGAAAGCGGCTTTCGACCTGCAGCTACGCCTCGTGCCGCTGGTACGCGCTCTATTCCAAGAGACGAATCCCGCGCCGACCAAATACTTGCTCAGTAAAAAGCTAGGCCTAGCCAATCACCTCCGACTGCCGCTCGTCCCTGTTTCCGATGCTTGCGCCGACGCGCTGGAGAAAGCCTGGGATGGCTTTCACTCGGAGGCGCGGTGATTTACAAGATCGGCCTTCTCGGGGCTTCCGGCCGCATGGGCCAGGAAGTGGCGGCTTTGCTAGCCGAAGATCCCAAAGTCGGTACCGACTCTTTTGAGCTCGCCGATGGCATCACCCAGTCAGGGCGCATGACGTCCCTCGACGGAGTTTCGCTCCGGACTGTCGGCGAGCCAGCGCGCGAACCTGTGCATGTCTGGATTGATTTCAGCCGGCCCGAGGCGACCATCGCGCTTCTGGAAACAGCCGGCACACCGGTCGTGATTTGCACGACGGGTTTTACTCCCGCGCAGCGGGCGCGGGTTGAAACCTACGCTCAGAAGCACGCTGTCTTGATGGCTGCTAACACGAGCCCGGGAATGCAGTGGTTCACTCGCGCACTGGAGAAAGCCCCGTCTTTAGCGGGCCTCGGTTTTTCTGCAGTGTTGAGCGAAGACCACCATATCCACAAAAAAGATAGCCCGAGTGGCACAGCGAAGCGCATTTTGGAGTCTTTAAAAAAGCAGGGCTTCGAGAATGTCGAAGTGCAGGTAACGCGGGCGGGTTCCATCGTGGGCACGCACACCGTGCGCTTTATCGCCGATGGCGAAGAAATCACGCTCACGCACCGTGCGACCGATCGGCGCATTTTTGCTCGGGGCGCGCTTTTGGCTGCTCGCTTCTTGCTCCAGCAGAAAAAGCCGGGGCTCTATAGTTTTGAAGATGTGTCTTTTGATTTAGGAGACTCGAAATGAATATCCAGCAGGCTCGCCGTTTACGGGAATTGCCGCCTTATATTTTCAGTGAGCTCAATGCCATTAAGGCCGATGCCTCCAAGCGTGGCATTCAGCTAACGAGCCTCGCCATTGGCGACCCCGATAAGCCGACGCCGCCCGAGATCCTAAAGTTCATTCAAGAAGCGTCTTTGAAGCCAGAAAACCATGCGTACTCGCCCTACGAAGGAACTCCCGCTTTCCGCCAGTCGGTAGCGACCTGGATGCAATCGCGCTTTGGGGTTTCGCTCGATCCGCAGAAAGAAATCGTTGCGTTGATTGGTTCCAAAGAAGGCATTGCGCATTTTCCGGTCGCTTTCTGCGATCCAGGCGACAAGGTCTTGTACCCGTCTCCGGGCTACCCTGTTTTTGCGACGTCGATTTCTCTGGGCGGCGGGCAACCGATCCCAATCCCGCTCACGCCGGAATCTGGCTTTGTGCCCGACCCGCAAGTGCTCGAAGATCTTTTCCGCACCCACCAGCCGAAGTATGCCATTTTGAATTTTCCGTCGAATCCGACGTCCGCGACGTTGTCGTTAAAGCAGCTCACCGAGATCGTGGGTCTAGCGAAGAAGTACAGCGTATGGATTCTTTTCGACAACGCCTATAGCGAGATTTACTTCGACGAGAAGGAAAAGCCGCCAAGCATTCTCGAAGTCCCCGGTGCGAAAGACATTTGCATCGAGCTTCAATCCTTCTCGAAGTCTTACAACATGACCGGTTGGCGCATCGGTTTTGCTGCCGGCAACCCGGAACTCGTGGGCGGCCTGCTGCGTGCAAAGACGAATATCGATTCGGGCCCGTTGTTGGCCGTGCAAGAAGCTTGCACACGCATTCTCCCGCGCGCCGATGAATTCTCAGGTCCCATCCGCGATCTGTACAGCGTTCGCCGGGATGCAATGCTTTCGGGATTGCAGGATATCGGGATTGAAGTTTTCGCGCCGAAGGCGACTTTCTTCGTATGGGCCCGCGTGCCCAATGGTGGAAAGTCCATGGACTTCACCAAACACCTGATTGAAAAAACGGGTGTGGTCGTCACTCCCGGGATCGGCTTCGGCGATCCAGGCGAAGGCTTTTTCCGCCTCGCGCTGACGGTTGATCCGCCGCAAATCCACGCAGCTTTGCAGAAGCTGAAAGACGCTCTGCCGTCGTTTCGCTAAAAAGCAAACAACGCGCCGGGCCTGGTTTCGTCTAAAGCAGACCCTTAAAATGAGTGATTGTCGTCTTTGTAAACCCCATAAAATTTGGAGACAGTCATGCGAACCAAGACGTTTTCGTCTGCTTTCGGCATTTTGACTTTAGGATCCGCCTTGACCCTGGTTGGTTTTTTGGGCGCAAGCTGCGGTAATTCTGCAACAACTCAGATTTCTGGAACCTTAAACCTTACTAGCCGTGGCCGGTCTATCGCATTCAGTCGGACCGCAACCTACAACATGCATTGTGTAACGCTGACCGGCACGCCCACTTATGGCGACGGAACAGTTAATACCGATACCGGAGCCTTTAGCCTCTCTCTTGCTTCGGCAACCAATGTGCCGATCGGCTGTATCGTGCAAGATGGCGATTCCAATACCGTCGCCTTGGTTGCATTTGAGTCTTCTCAAACGGGCTTAGATGGATCGAATGTCCGTGAAGGTTCTTACGTTTCACGCGATGGCACGACGTCGCTGGATTTCGGTACGGTGACTTTGGATTTGGATACCGGGGTCGCCGTTATCGCGAAGGATGATGTGGTAGCGACGGGCGCTACGGGAACCGGACCTTCGGGCTCGTGGGCCGATCCTACGGGGACTTGGGCGATTGCCTCGCTTCCTGGAAGCACGCCTACAGGGTACATGCCGGTTTGTTCCCCAGACGAACACGATTGCAATGGCCCGCACGAGGGCGAGGAAGTTTACTTGCGCCAGTACACAGCGACGGACGGAGATGGCAATACGCATTACGGTTTAGCCGTTTGGGGAAGTGAAGCAGCGGCGACTTCTTGCTCTGGCGAAGGTGCAACGCTGCCCTCAGGGTGGTCAGCGGATTCGGGGAGCACGGCATTGACCACGGCTCCTAGCTTGGTCAATTCTTTCCCGGCACCTTCCACGATCACAAACTCCGATGGGATTTGTAACGGAAGCACCTCCGCCGCTTGCTCAAGCTTAACTACGGATGGCGCGTGGGGATTCACACACGCGGGAAGCTGCCAGATGTACTGCACGTTCCAAAGCCTCTGGAACAACGAATCAACAGGTTGTCGCGGGCAGTTTTTCGTCGATTGGGCGAACTTTTTCACGGCGGTAAACACAGCAAACCCATCCTATTCTGGGAGCTGGACGAATTCGGCCGCAAATACCTCCGATCCTGAGAAGACCACTTATTTCGGTGGGACGGTCGTGTTTAGTAACCGCCCACAAAGACGGCACATGCTCAATGAGCTGATCCTAGTCGGCCCTATCGGAACGGTGAACGATACCAAGCAAGAGATCCGCTCGGTCTGTTCTGCGACGGACGCCCAAGGGCATTGCATTGGGTCGCCGGTTAGCTGCCATGTGCAGCAAACTTACCGTCTGACATTCACTCAAGGTTCGGCGACGGAAGCGGTCGCAGAACTGTTGATGCGCACAGCCGTTTCTCCATCCGACGATGCAGCGTGCAGCAGCGACACTCACTTGCGTTTGGGTGAGCAGAAAATGCTCTTCACTCTGAACAAGCAATAAGAATAAAAACCCCGCCTCGAAAGAGGCGGGGGATTTCTTTTCCCGCCTACTTTTGCGTTGCAGTGAGTTCTTTGCGATTTCCCACGCCGTCTTCCAAAACTACCGGCCCAGTGCCGGGGAGCATTACTTCCGCCCTAGCCAGAGCGCCCGGGGTGGGAATGTCCACCTTGCAGGTTTCTTTTACGGGGCAACGTACGATGCGGTAAGCATCGCCTACCTTCACCAAACCGGGAGAATAGAAAAGCGTCTCTCCGTTGACGTTATAGGAGAGCTTTCGATTCTCACCGTCGCCGTTTACGCTTGGATTTAGGACGAAGTCCAAGCGGTAATAGTCAGTTTTGGTACAGGCAAAAAGAAAAGGCACCACAATCCACCACTTGTTTCTCAATTGCATTTTTATCTCCAGAGACTGCTCTCTTTAATCTCTCCTTCGCGCGGGAAGCGTGGAGAGGTCGGATTCATTTTTTCCAGACGCTCAATATCTTCTCCCAGCGATCGGGGGGTGTTGAAAATCAGGTGATCCGACGCTGAAGGCGCGTGTCCCAGAACATACTTTACTCCCTCCGTTGCCCAGTCCGAACAATTATTCATGTAACCCCAAGCGGCCGGTTTGTTGATGTATTGGTTGAGGCGGGTGACTTGAGAGGGGCTTAAGCGATAGTAGCGAGATGCCCTTGCGAGCGCCCGCACTTCCATATTAAAGCGGATATCCGCGCATTCTTCTCTTTTGTCGATCACGTCCGGGTGGTTATCGGGCCAAAGGCCCAAGAAAAAGATACTCTTCGAAGTCTCTACGCTGAGCCAGGCGTGGCCCGCGATAAAATCATCGGCTCCCAGAGCATTCGAGTGGATTCCTAACGTCACCTGCCCAGAGAATTTCAGTTCCTCCCGGCACAATTCCAATTGCTTAAAAAGCTGCATACGACCTCCGCGCTGGCTTAAAGCAAAGCGGGGGCCAAAGCGCCTAGGCTTAAAAAAAGCGCCGGCGTCTCAAAACTGAATCCCAAAGCCGTTCTTGCGATGCAGATCTGAAACGTTACTTAATCAGATCTAAGAGGCCGGGGTTCTCGAGCGTCGTTGTATCGCCCGTGATTTGCTTGCCCGCCGCAAAGTCGCGCAGCAGGCGCCGCATGATTTTACCGCTGCGTGTTTTAGGCAGTGTGCGGGTGAGGTAGATCGTATCGGGCCGGGCGAGGGCGCCGATCTCTTTCGCGACGTGTGTTTTGATCTCTTTCGCCAGACCTTCGACGTCGATCCCCTGTGTATCTCCGCGCGGGATGACAAATGCGACGACAGCTTGGCCTTTGAGGTCGTCAGGGCGGCCGACGACAGCAGCTTCGGCGACTTTGGGGTGCGAAACTAAAGCGCTTTCGATTTCCATGGTGCCTAGACGGTGGCCAGAGACGTTGAGCACATCGTCCACGCGGCCTTTGATCCAGAAGTACCCATCGCTATCGCGGTGCGCGCCATCGCCGGTGAAATAAATGCCGGGGTACTTCGAGAAATACGTTTCTTTGAAGCGCTCCGGATCTTTGTGAATGCCGAGCAACATCGAGGGCCAAGGTTTGCGAATAACCAAGTAACCTCCCGTGCCATCTGGGCAGGGGGCGCCTTGCTCGTCGACAATCGCGACGTCAATTCCGGGAAGCGGTAAAGACGCTGACCCGGGTTTCTGAGGCACGGCACCCACAATACCGGCAATCATCGAAGATCCCGTTTCCGTCTGCCACCACGTATCCACAATCGGGCAGCGCTCCTTGCCGATGACGGTGTGGTACCACATCCACGCTTCGGGATTGATGGGTTCACCCACGCTGCCTAAGAGGCGCAGGCTCGAGAGATCGTATTTGTTTGGATAGTCGTCGCCATCGCGCATGAAGGCGCGGATCGCCGTCGGTGCCGTGTACAAGATCGTCGCGCGGTGCTTTTGGATGATTTCCCAAAGACGGCCCGGGTGCGGGTGATTGACGGCGCCCTCGTACATCAAAACAGTCGCGGCATGCGCCAAGGGGCCATAGACCATGTACGTATGGCCCGTGACCCAACCGATGTCGGCGGTGCACCAGTAGATATCTTCGGGTTTGAAATCAAAAATCCATTTCGCCGTCGCCACTGCGCCTGTGAGGAAGCCGCCAGTGGAATGCACAATGCCCTTCGGTTTTCCCGTCGTGCCGCTCGTGTAGAGAAAGAAAAGCGGGTGGAGGGCGTCGAAGTACTTCGGCGTGTGTTCCGGGGAGGCCTTGCTGACCAGTGTCGCCCAGTCTTTCCACTTCCCCGAAAGTGGTTTGGCCTCTCCGCGTTGCAAAACCAAAACGTTTGTCACCGTGGGGCAATCGGCCAGCGCGGCTTCCACGGTCTCACGCAGCTTCACTGTCTGGCCCTTGCGGTAGCCAAAATCCGCAGTCAGGATTGCTTTGCTCTCGGCATCGTTCACGCGGTCGCGGATCGAATTGGCAACAAAGCCTGCGAAAATCACGCTGTGCGCAACCCCGATGCGCGCGCACGCGAGCATCGCGAAAACGGCTTCGGGAATAAGCGGCATGTAGATTGCGGCCGTGTCACCCGACTTCAGCCCCAAGTCTTTTTCCAAGACATTGGCCAACCGGCAAACTTCGCGGTGCAGTTCCTGGTAAGTGAAGCGGCGGACGGCCCCGTCCTCGGCTTCCCAGATCAAAGCGACTTTCGATCCATTCTTAGCGAGGTGGCGATCGAGGCAATTGACCGAAGCATTGATCTCCCCCCCGGCAAACCACTTCGCGAAAGGCGGATTCCAGTCTAACGCGCGCGTCCATGGCTTGTGCCAATCGAGGACTTCGCGGCTGGTGCGTTCCCAGAAAGCGACGGGATCTTGGAGGGCGGCGGCCCGCAGTTTTTGCAGCTCCGCGAGGTTGTTGATCGAGGCCTTAGACGCAAAGTCGCGTGGCGGCGCAAATACCCGGGATTCTTTTAGTACCGTGTCCATCACCCCTCCTTGAAACAAAGTCGGTAAAGCCATATCATGGGCTTTCGAAGCACACCATGGAATCTGTCCTCATAGTCGACGACGAAAAAGACAATCTCGAGGCGCTCAAGCGCCTGTTGAGGCAGGATTTTGCCGTCACCGCCGTTGATTCCGGCATTGAAGCGCTCAAGAAGATCCAGACTCAGGAATTCGCCGTAATCGTGTCGGATCAGCGCATGCCCGGTATGACGGGTGTGGATCTTCTCGAAAAGGCGAAGCTGCTACAGCCGGCAAGCGTGCGCATTCTGCTTACGGGCTACACCGAAGTAGAATCCATTATTGGCGCGATCAACCGCGGGCATATTTTCCGCTACATCGCAAAACCTTGGGACCCTGAAGATCTCAAGATCACGCTCCGCCAAGCGGCAGAATCCTTCCGGCTGAAAAAAGAGGTCGAAGAAAAAACGCGCGCCCTGCAAGCTGCCTTCGATCAGTTGCGTACTTTAGACCGCGCGAAAAGCCGTTTTCTCTCGCTTGTCTCGCACGAGCTCAATACACCGCTTACGGGCGTTTCCGCTTTTGTGGCACTTCTCAAGGAACAAAAGGCAGGATTCCCGGCGGATCTCCAGCGCGCGGTAAGCAGTCTTTCCAGCGCGTCCGATCGCCTAGGCGAAATCGTGCAAGAGGTTTTGGAGTACGTGGGTCTTGAAGCCGAAGGGCAGTGGCCGGCGGAGTCGTTTGATTGGGTGAAAGAAACCCAAGCCGCCGTTACGGGTCTCGACGCTCTGCGATCTAAAAAGCAGGTGGACTTCGCGCTCAAGGGCGAGGCCGACGTGAAATCCCAGTGCGCTAGCAAAACGCGCCTGGCTCTACGCAAACTTCTAAACGAGGCGCTGCGTCGCTCGGCAGCGGGCAGCCGTGTGCAAGTTTCTTTCGCCAAGCAGGCGGGCAATGTTTCTGTGAAAATCGCCTGGACGGGAGACGCGATTTCCGCGGCCGATCTCCAAGCCTTCGAAACGAGTGGCCAAGAATTAAACCACCACCGCAATTTAGCGCTGGGGCTCGCGATTGCTAAACGGATCTTAGACCGCCAGGGCGGCACGCTCACCGTCGAAGACGGCCCGGCCTTACGCCTGACACTCCCAGCTTAAACGGTTACGGCTTTTACGAAGGCATCGGCGAATTGGCCGACATTGTATTGCGCGCGGACTTTATCTCGAGCAGCAGCGCCGAGCCCTTTGGCGAGTCCTGGCTCGGCGATTACTTTACGCACATATTCCAACGCCCGGCCGACGTGGCCGCAGGGGTATACAAAGCCCGTCTCGCGATGCTGCACCAGATCACCCGCGACGCCGCAGGTATCGGTGATAAGCGCTGGCAAGCCGCAAGCAGCAGCTTCATTCACGACCAAGCCCCAGGTTTCAAATTCCGAAGGGACGAAGAGCAAGTCAGCGCCGTAATAGGCATCGCGTGTGGCGGCTTGGTTTTGGAAGCCCGTCCAGATGACTCTCGGAATGCCGTAGGATTGTTCTTTTAGAAAATCCTCTTGAGGGCCGTTGCCCACCATCACGAGGTAGGCGTTTTTTTCACGCACGAGCGCGTGTTGCAAGCAAAGCGCATCTTGCGGGCGTTTGCGTTCGAAAAGGCGTCCGACAAAAAGCAAGACGAAGGCATCGTCTGGGATGCCCCATTTCAAACGCCACTGCTCCCGAGTCTTCCGCGCGGTTTCTTCGCTTTGATTAAAGAACGCATGGTCGATGCAGTACTTCGCTGGGATGAGGCGGTTCTCTGCGATTCCCAAGCCACGGTAATAAGCCTGGGTCTTTTCCCCGATGGTGATAAAACGCGAAACGCCCCGGAAGAAAAAGCGGCGCAAGGGTGTCTTAACCATCCGGCGGAAAGACCAATCCCCGCCTTGGAAAGTCTCACCCACGAAAATCAAAGGAATGCGCAAACGCGCACAGAGCCAGCGCAGCATCCAGTGTTCGGGCAGGTAATACCCATACACCGCTACCCGGTCGGGTTTTTCCCGCAAGAGCGCTTCTTTAAGCTTTCGGTAAGTCCTTACAAAGCCCAAGCCTTCGGTTTGGAGAATGTCGTTGTCGAAACCTTCCTGGAGGGGGAGCTCCCACGTCTGGCGCGGGATTTTGCCTACCTCTTGGAACCACCACTGGTTGCCATTGAAAGCGGAATTGAAGAACAAGACTTTAAGACTGGGTTCTCGCTGCGCGAGCGCGCCAAACACCGGGCTTCGGTATTGGATAGGGTGGGTATCAAAGATGAGCAGCCTCGGCATCGGTACACTCTATACAAAGTCTGGGCAGCTTTGTAGACTCACCTGGACATGGGAAATCACCCGCTTCAAACTGGCAATTACCTTTTGATCCTTCTGGGGATCGTCCTGGCCTTGTCTGGCCCGTACATCATTTACAGAACGGTAGTGGATGTCCGCTCGAGGCTCAAGCAAAAGCAGCCATTGGGCTTCTCACAATTCTTCAACCACGGCCTGAATGTCTTGATTGCGGCGCTTTTCGAGTTCGCTGGGATCTTATTCGTTCTAAATAACCTGCGCGGTAACGCCCTGGGCTGACCGCCGGTTAGAATTCCATCCGTAGGCTAGCCTGTAGTTCATCGCGGCTTAGGTCCGGGCCCTGGCCTGCGCCTGGGTTGATGCCTTGGACGCGTTTGTATTGGAGCAGCAAGTAGGTGTTATCAATCCCGGTGCTGGCGTTGAGGACTTCAGCGGAAATGGCATCCAGGAAATCCAAGCAGACTGCTAAACCACCGGCGTAGTACCAGCCGTAGAAACTTTGCAGCCCGCCCTTGCGGTATTCCTCTTGGAGCAAGGTCGCATTTACACCCACGCGCGCGAAAGGCACGAGCAATTGGTCTTCGACGAAATCAAAACGGTAAACTAGGTCGGCATCCAGCGGGTAGGCTTCCAAGAACGGGATGCGCGTCGCCCCACCCGAGTTCATGACCGTATTTACCTTGCCGTAACCCAACGCGAAGCCCACGCCGAGTTTCCCAGCCCAGCCCACGAGTGGCATCCAGTCTACGCCCAACCGAATCCCCGTACCCGGCTTGCGGCCGGCAATTTGGGTCGGTGTTCCATAGGAAGGGAATTGTGGAAAGAAGTAGCTAAACTCGATGGCCGCACTGGGAATCGTGCCGCCTTCCTTGTAAGCCTCCAGCCGTTCATCCAAGCTGGGTGCGGCTTTCAGGGTTAGGGAGGAAATCAAACCGGCAAACAATGCGTAACGTTTCCACATAGGCAGCTCCTATAGCACAAGGGCCTGGGAGTGCCCAGGCGACAGGCTGAGGTTGAAGGATATCAGGGATTTGGATAAGAATCCCGGCATGAGCCAAGACAATGCTTCCGGAAAAGGGTTCACGATGAAGGACGGGAAAGAGACCGCGGCAAGGCCGGATGGGGTGGATTTTTCCACTTTCGTCTTCTCCTTAGCGACGGGCGCTTTCATCCAAATGGGGCTAGCGCCTGATCCGTTAACAGGTAAGACGGAGAAGCACCTCGATTTGGCACGGCAGAACATCGATATTTTGCTGCTCCTAAAGGAAAAAACGCGCGGCAACCTATCGCCCGATGAAACCAAGCTCATCGAGAGCCTGGCGGCTGAGACCCAGCTGCGGTTCGTGGAAGTTTCTGCGAAGAAATGAAAGACGCTCTAGAGATTCTGCGCCAAGGCAGCCGTTTCCTAGTTACCACCCATGATTTTCCCGATGGGGATGGGTTGGGATCGCAAATGGCCTTGCACCTAGGCCTTCTTTCCATCGGCAAGCAGTCCTACGCGATCAACCCCGGCCCCACGCCGGAAAAGTTTCAGCTCGTCGATCCCAAACACGCGATCCAGATCTACCAACCGGGCAAACCGCTACCCAACGTCGACGCGATCGTCGTGGTGGATACGAGTGAGATGACACTCCTGGGGCCCATGGAAAAAGCGATCCAAGCTTCGGGCGCGCCGATCGTGTTTGTCGATCACCACACTCTGGAAAAATCTCCGGGCGGGGCACATTTCGTGCGAGAGGAATACGCCGCCACTGGCGAGTTAGTGCATGCGTTGTTGAGTGGCTTGCGCGTGACTTTAGACGAAGCCATGGCGACCGCGCTTTACGTCGCAATTGTCACAGACACTGCGGGTTTTCGTTTCAAACGCACAAGCCCGCGCTCTCACCGCATTGCTGCGCAGCTGCTTGAATGCGGCGTCCAGCCTGAGACGGTGTACCACACGATCTTCGCGCGGGAGAGCGCCCATAAGCTACGGCTCCTAGGGCATGCCTTGGAGCGATTGGAGCTTTCTACAGACGGTAAAATCGCGTGGGTGACGGTCCCTCGCCAAGCGCGTGAAAAATTCGGCGCCACAGTAGAGGACACCGAATCCTTCGTCGGTGCGTTGACGCTTTTGCGCGGTGTCGAGATTGCTGCCCTTTTCCGAGAAGAAGACGATGGCAGAACTAAAATCAGCTTGCGCGGTTTGGGCGCGCGGCCAGTTCTAGAAATCGCTCGTTCGATCGGGGGCGGAGGCCACAAGTTTGCCGCGGGTGCGCGGGTCAGTCAGCCGATGCCGCAGGTTGTGCAACAGGTGCTGGCAGCCTGCGCGAAGGTGCTGGCGGTGAAGCCTTAGCAGGCCGGTTCACGCGCGCCTTTTCCAAGAACGCATCAAAGTGCTCCAGCAAAGCTTGCGCGCTTTTCGTATCGCCCAACCCATCCAAAGTGACCGCTCCCGCTTCTAGAGTCGACAAGCAGCGGCCGCGCGGTTGGCGGCGTAGGCTGCCGTATTTTGAGCCTTGGGTCGGGTTTAGCAATAGGCGGTTGAGTTTTAGCAGCCACGGATTGCGCCACCAGAGCGTTTTGGACTGCTTCCAGTTGCCATCTAAAAGCACGATGCCCTTGAGGGTTGCCTTGGGGACTACGCGGCCTTTGCGATCGCGGATTTCTAAAGGCGCTGTGGATTGCTTGGATTCGGAGTCTTTCTGAGTGCCCAGGTACAGGACCGCCCACTCGGATGGGTCTTGTTTTTCTCCGAAGGCTTGGCTCAATGAACGCCACGATAGGCCTACGCAGTGGACCGCGCCCGCGATGCTAAGGCTAAGGAGGCGTGCGGAACCCAATGGGTTTCGCGCCTCGCGAGGGTGCTGGAGAATCAATAGCTGCAAGGGGGTGCGGACCTGGGGTTTGCTTTCGCAAACGCAGAGTTCGACCGTTTTCCAGCAATCTTCACAGCTTGCTTGTAGAGTACTTTCTGGTGTAGGACATTCACGCATTCCGGAGCTAATAACAGACCCCCGAAGAGAATACCAATGCAGAGAAATCCCAAAGTCCGCAATATTGCCATCATCGCGCACGTCGACCATGGCAAAACCACTTTAGTCGATGGTCTTTTGTGGCAAAGCGGCCTCTTCCGCGAGAACCAGAACGTCGCCGAACGTGCGATGGACAACCTCGACATCGAAAAAGAGCGTGGGATTACCCTGACTGCCAAAAACGCCTCCATCATTTACGATGGGGTGCGGGTAAATCTCGTGGATACCCCCGGCCACGCCGACTTCGGTGGCGAAGTAGAGCGCGGGCTGCAGATGGTGGACGGCGCCTTGTTGCTTGTGGATGCTGCCGAAGGCCCGTTGCCGCAAACGCGTTTTGTGCTCAAACACGCGTTAGAGCGCGATATTAAAATCGTCGTGGTCGTGAACAAGATCGACCGCCCCGATGCCCGCGCCGCGGAAGTGGTCGACGAGATCTACAATCTATTCTTGGATCTCGACGTTAAAGATCACCAGATTGATTTTCCGATTGTCTATACGAACGCCCGCAAACGTGTGGCGGTTTCGACTCCGGATGAAAGCCAAGAAGGCAAAGACCTACGGCTTCTCTTCCAGACCATTTTGGAAACCATCCCAGGCCCAGTCGTGGAAGACGGCGGTTTGCGAATGCTGATCGCTAATACGAGCTATAGCGATTACGTCGGCCGTTTAGGCGTCGGCCGCTTGATGGCTGGCACGGTAAAGGTCGGCGATAAAGTGCGTGTCTCGCGTGA
>JAIEOG010000177.1 GCA_019750655.1 bacterium | reverse complement strand
CCTCAAAGCCAACGAAGGAATAAAAAGTAAGCACCGCGCATGATAAGACCAACGAGAGCGAGATGTCGCCCGACACATTCGTAGTGGTTACGGCGTTGAGGTAATCCACCTGGCCCAGGTAAGGTAGGCCAATTACTAGGATGATCAGGAGTCCTGAGAGCTCAATCGCCGTGCAGAGGATGTTGAACCACATCGACTCTTTGATCCCACGCAAGACGACGCCGGCTAGGATAACGCCGAAGGCAATCACGAGCAGCACAAAAGGGGCGCCACTGAAAAACGCCTTAAAATAGCCTGCGAAGGCGCGGCTCCCCGTAGCCATGGAAGTGATTCCAGAACCGAGTGCTGCGAGTCCAACGACATACGCTAAGAAGGAATTGCGGAACGCTCGGTGCACCAGGTGAGACGCTCCCCCAGCGCGTGGGTAACGCGAACCCAAAGACGCGTAAGAAAGGCCCGTGAGACTCGCGGCAAGCATGCTCGTGACAAACGCGAGCCAAATCGCATTGCCCATCTCATGAGCAGCTTTCCCAATGAGCGCATAGATGCCAGCGCCTAGGATATCGCCCACACCAAAAACAATGAGGGCGCCGAGGCCAATGTGCCGCTGTAGTTTATCGGGCATTATACGAAGGAATGAGTCCGAAGCCTGCTTCCCGGAAGCCGACGAGTTCTTTGCGCTCTGGATCCCAGAGTTTTAGGCGCAAGCAGCGGTAGACATCCAGTGGATTCAAAGAAGTCCGGATGGGCGCTTGCAGTTCCGGAATGGCAGCCATTGCCTCCGGTAGGCGGTAAAACGGGATATTGGAATTCAGGTGGTGCACGTGGTGGTAGCCGATATTGCCGGTCAACCAGTGCGTCAGCCAGCTACCATCCATAAATGTCGACGATTGCAGGGCTGCGAAAGTGTACGTCCACTCCGTGCGCGGGCGCATCTGAATGCCGGGTGCGTTGTGCTGGATATAGAACAAGTACGCGCCTAAGCCGCACGCCACAAACAGCGGCAGAAAGAACGAAAAGAACGTCGTTTCCCAACCGAAGAAGTGCGTCAGCCCCACGAGCAATGCCACATGCACCACAAGTGCGACCAAAGAATCAAAGTGGCGTTTCGGGTCGGTCAAAAACGACTTCGTGCACATCCCCAAGATGAAGATGAAAAAGTAGCCAAAGAAAATCGTCAGCGGGTGGCGCGCGGCACGGTAGAGCAGGCGCAGTTTCCAGTTCGCTTCTTCGTACTGCTTCACCGTCATAACGGGATACGAGCCGATGCTCGCCGTCGCCATCTGTGCGTTGTGCTGGTGGTGGTAGTTGTGCGACCGCTTCCAGACATTGGGTGGGTTTAAAATCAAAACACCCAAAGTATTCAAGATGGGCTTTACGGCTTTTGAACCACGGAAAAGCGAGCCGTGGAGGTAGTCGTGGTAAAAAATAAAAAGGCGGACAATCACCATCCCTGCCAGGACGCTGAACAACGTGCGCTGCCAGACTGGCCCGATGGTCGTGCCGTAGACCATCAACCCCCAGATCACAAACGTACTGAACAATAGAGTCCAGCTCTTCCGGATGTCTTCAGCCGTAAAGGGCCGAGATTCACGAGTGAGGGTAGGGAGGTCTCTCATGGCCGCCTATTGTAACTCATTTTCCAAAAAGCGCCCGCGTTCCCGCAATTCGCCTTCTAAGAAGAGCTTGCGAGCAGCGTGCCTTTGGATCTTTCCGCTAGAGGTCAGCGGAATGGAGTTCGGCTCGATGAGGCTAATCGCATAAGGCGCGACGCCGTGCGATTCCATTACAGCGGCACGGATAGCGCGCACGACTTCCTGGAGGTCGAGTTCTTTGAACTTGCGTTCAATCTCTTGCACCACAACCAGCTTATCGACTTCGCTCTGCGCGATGGCGAAAGCAGCACCCGCCCCCGACTTCAAAGCGCCATGGCTTTTTTCGACCGTGAGCTCAATGTCCTGCGGGTAGAGATTACGGCCGTGGATGATCAGGAGATCTTTCAAGCGGCCGGTGACGTAAACTTCGCCATCTTTCACGAAACCCAAATCACCCGTGCGCAGGAAAGAGGCTTCCGTTGGATCGCCCGCGATGCGCGCATGGAAGTGGCTAAGGGTATCTTCCGGCTTCTGCCAGTAACCCTGCGCCACACTCGGCCCGCTAAACCAGATTTCGCCCACGCGGCCATCGGCGCAGAGCTCGTGGCTCGTGGGTTCCACGATGCGCACCTTGTGGCCTGCGATTTCTTTGCCGCAGCCGACGAGCTGGCGTTCGTTCTTTAGGCCCGGCGTTTTGGCCGCGACGGCAAGGCCTTCGTGTTCCAAGCGCTCGCCATCAATCGGAAGAACGACAGGCACTTCATTCTTCGCACCACCCGATACCATTAGCGTCGCTTCCGCTAAGCCATAGCAGGGGTAAAAAGCTTCTTTCTTAAACCCGGCCGCCGCAAAGCGATCGGAGAAGCGCGTGATCATTTCTGCGCGGATAGGTTCGGCGCCGCAGAAGGCGAGATCCAACGAGCTCAAATCTAATTCGGCCACTTGCTCGTCGCTCATGCGGCGTGCGCAAAGCTCGTAAGCGAAGTTTGGGCCACCCGTAGTGGTCGCGCGGTACTTGCTGACCGCTTGCAGCCAGCGGAAAGGCCGCTGCAAGAAAGCAAAAGGCGAAAACAAAACGACTGGGAAGCCCACATACGCTGGCTCCAACACGCCGCCGATAAGCCCCATATCGTGGTAGGGCGGAAGCCAGATCACGCCGCGGCTATCGCCGTGTATGCCGAATGCCTGGCGGATGCCTTCGAGATTGGACATCAGGTTGCCCTGACTCAACATCACGCCCTTAGGATCGGAAGTCGATCCTGAGGTGTACTGCAAAAACGCCAGAGTATCGGCGGTCGGCAGTGGCAATTCGGCCGGATTTTCGTCGGGCAAAGTGTCCGTTTCGATCCAGCGCAAAGGAGAAAGCAGTGGGCTTTCCGAAATCGGTTGCCGCAAAGTATCCATCGTCTGTTTCGACGTGAGCGCTGCTGCGGGCAGGGCACTGGTCACGATGGAGTTTAAGCGATCGAGTTTCTGGTTAAAGCGCGGCGGGTAAACCGGTACCGCGATCATCGACGCGTATAAGCAGCCGAAGAACGAGGAAATGTATTCCAAGCCCGGGTTGTGGTTGATCAGCACGCGGCTTCCCACCGGCATTTGACTGCGCAGATGGTTCGCGATTTGGCGTGCTTTGCGATCGAGCTGCGCGTAGGTCATGGGGACCTCGTCGCTCTGCCCATCACGCAAAAAGATATACCCCACCTTGCCCGGCGTAGCCTGGGCGCGGTGTTGCATCAATTCGACCAAGGTAGGAACCTTGGGTACCCCGCTCACTTAGATGCCCCCTGGAATAAGAAGACGGGACTAAGCGTTGCCACGCTGTTCCCGGATGACTGTCTCGATGTCGCCAACGGTCTGCAGGCGCGCGAGCTTTTCGTCCGGGATGGAAACGTCTAATTCGTCTTCCATCACGCCGATGATTTCCATCATGGAGACAGAATCAATGCCCAAGGCGGTGATTTTGGATTCCCGAGTAATCGTGGGAAGGTCTTTGCCCTTCTCGACTTGACGGGCAATGGTGTTGAACATGGACAGAATATCGACTTCGCTCATGGCTATTAAACCCTTTCCTTAATCGAGCCGCTTCAACGAGAACTGGTGCAGAGACTGCCAGTTGTTCTCAAAGGCTTTGAGGCAAGTAGTGAGATAGCGATCGTAATCTTCGAACGCTCCCGGCCACTTTTCTTTCACGAGCCCTTCGTTTTTGTGCAGACGGTCTCTCCAGTGCCAGATCGTCTTGTGGTAATCGAAGCGGCGAGAGTGCATCTCGATCACTTCGTAGTACGGATTGGCTGCCACAATCAGGTCTTCCACACGCGGAGTTACCGCATTGGGGAAGATGACGTAGGTCGCGTGCCGGAGATCGTCCAAGTCTTCTTTTTTCCGCGGAACATTGCAGCGGGTGATCGCTTGCAAGCCAAAGTACGTTCCGGGCTTGCTCCAAGAATGGGCGCGGCGGAAGTAATCGCGGTAAAGCTCGACCGCGCGGCCAGCGCGGGCGTCTTCTGGACTCACTACGTGTTCCACCATGCAGATGCTCATCACAGCATCAAACTTTTTGGGGGCCTCGTAGTGCAAGTAATTCTGGCAAGTGGCCGTGACCGAAGGCACGTTCTTCGTGCGATCAGCGCATTTCTTATGTTGCTCAGGGCTCAGAGTGAAGCCGTGGACATCGGGAACCTTGTTCACCAAGGCTTGGTATTCGATGTTGGCGCCCCAGCCGCAACCGATATCCAAAACGCTTTCGGTGTGTGGGCCGATGTGGGCAAACTCGGAAAGGATCCGAAGTTTGTTGTCCTGAGCTGCTTCAAAGTTATCGGAATAGTTTTCCCGATCTTTGAAAACCGCACAGGTGTAGTTCATTCGCTCGTCTAACCAGAGCTGAAAAAACTCGTTGCTTACTCCATAGGATACTTCGACGTCTTGCTGCGATGAACCCATCCTTAAGAAAACCTCATCTAAGATTAATCTGGGGAGAGACAAGGTAACCGCGAAATCCGAACTAGTCCATACCCCTTGAGTTAGGTTCTAGGTACCAAATGGACAGGCACTATGGTAGCAAAATTAAGCTCTAAGCACGCACATTGAGGAGAAGGCATTGGATCTGCAGCCAACGGAAACACTACCAGGCTCGACTGTCCCTAAAACACACGAAGAAGTAGAGCAGCTGAGCGCTTACGCGGTCGCGATTTCCAACCGCGATTACCTTTTGAATCAACACTGCGCGTCAACGCAGGTCGATCACTCCGATCTTTTCGGGAAGGCCCGGGCCTACTCGAATGTGATCCACACACTCCGTAAAACCGGTGTGATGCAGTACGGAGTGCCGATTGAGTCAAAGCCAGGCCCGACCGTGACCATGGAGTTCTTCGGCGAAAAACGCACCATGATCATGTTCGCCAGCAATGATTACCTCAACCTTTCGACCGACCCGCGTGTGCACGCAGCGATCGACAAGACGGTTCGGGAATACGGTGTGGGCGCCGGCAGCTCGCGTGTCGGCACAGGTTTTTCGTACCTCCATAAAGAGCTCGAGGAAAAACTGGCCGCCAGCTTCGGTAAAGAAGCCGCGATTTTGTTCCCTACAGGCTTTGATGCGGTTGCCGCTCCGGCGATGACGCTCATTCGTCCGGAAGACCGCGCCGTCATCGATGGTTCTTCCCATGCTTGCATCCTGGAAGGTGCGCACTTAAGTGGCGCGACGGTCCGCGTGTTTGCGCACAATAATCCCGAGCGCTTGGAAGATACGCTGCGGCGTTCGCGGGAGAAATTCCCGCAATCCGGCATTCTCGTGATGATTGAAGGCGCCTACAGCATGGACGGCGATGTCGCGAAGCTCCCGGAGATTGTCGCGATCTGCAAAAAGTACAACGCGCGCCTCTTAGTAGATGAAGCCCACTCTATTGGTGTCCATGGCAAACAAGGCCACGGCGTGGTGGAGCATTTTGGCTTGGCTTCGGAAGTCGATCTCATTGCCGGCACGTTCAGCAAATCGCTCGGCGCGACGGGTGGCTTCGTAGCCGCTGACCGCGATATCATCACATATTTGAACTTCATGTCCCGCAAGATCATGTTCAGCGCGGCTCTACCGCCTATCCTAGTGGCAGGGGTCTCTGCAGCCCTCGAGATCATGGAGTCGGATTCCAGCTTGCGCGAGCGGCTGTGGGAAAACGTGAACTACCTCGCTCGCGGCATGAAGCAAATCGGCGCGAATGTGCTGGGGACGGATACGGCCTCCGTGCCCGTGCTCATTGCTAATGACGGCGTGATGTTCAAGTTCACTCAAGACTTGATCCAGGAAGGCATTTTCACTTTCCCAGCGGTTTACCCGACGGTTCCTAAGGACCGTTCGACGTTCCGCCTGGCGGTGCAAAGCCAGCACAAACGCGAAGACTTGGATCACACCATCGAAGTCTTCAGCCGCCTGTTGAAAAAATACCGGATCGCCTCGATCCCTACGAACCATTAATCGATGGTTGTAGGAGTTCTCATTACCGGCTTCGCACTCTATGGAGCCGCTAGCTGGTACTTTGCTCAGAAGCAGAAGACTGCACCTTTTGCGCCCACCCACCGGGATCGGGAAGGCAAGGGCGATCGCATTTTCCGCCCGTGGCGCGACACCGCAGGAGAGTTTCTGGGCTATTTCCGCGCAGTGGAGCGGCCGCGCCGCATCGTGGTTTGTTTCCACGGCGCCAAGGGCGAGGCTTTGGATCGGGCTTGGTTGCAGGAGGTGGTTCCCGCGCGGGATCTCCTGGTCTTGGCCGAGTACCCAGGCTATGGAGCGCGCGCCGGAGCGCTTGACGATGCCCAGTGGGTTAATCAAGCCGAACGCCTAGTGGCCGATGCCCGTAAGCAGTGGGGAAATCTCCCCGTCTTGGCGGTTGGGGAGGATTTAGGCTGCTCGGTAGCTGCCGGGCTCGCTTCCAAGGGAAGTGTGGACCTTTTGGCCCTACTCAGTCCGGCACCATCTGGGGGCTCTGTGACACCGGCGGTCTATCGTTTTTTCTTAGGAGCCGCAGGGCAGAAAAACCGCTTCCCGGTCCAGGATCCGCTGCGCACCGTGCGCGCGCCTTTGCACATCGTGCATGGAACCCTGGGATCGCGCGTGCCGTTGGATCATGGCAAAGCGGTATTTGAAGCCTATTCCGGGGAAAAGAAGCGCTTCGAAGAGGTCCCCGGCTTTGACGAGACCAACCTCAATCAAGCCTTGCTCCATTCCCCCTTCACGTTACGCTTTCGAGAATTTCTCGCCCAGTAAGTCTCAAGTCTGAAACAAATCGGAAATTTTTTCCGGGCCGTGTGCCTGTCGAAGGTTGGCATCCCTTTTGCTCTTAAAGAAAGTCGAGGGGACAAGGGAAACCAAGTCTCCAAAGGATTGAGGAATTACTGCAGGTGCCAAAACCACACACAAGACCCCACCAAAGTATCCGCTAATACATCTCGCCGTTTAAGAGGTGGGCTGCACCGCCCGCCTCTTAACCGCCTCCCTCAAGAATCTTAGAATTTCAGACCAGATCGTAGTTACGAAACTCGCCAAGCCGGAACGGGAAAACACTTTCCCAGGCCAACGTCAGAGCATTTTTGATTTCACCGCGATCCCATTTGCGCGTGCAGGCTTTGGGGTCGAACGGGTTGGGGAGCTGTGTGAGCTCCTGCATTACTGCAGGGTGGGTTTCGCGGAAGGCCCGCAGGCCAACGTGCCGGTGCAGGGTCTCGGGCTTCGCTTCGTGGTTCACGCCCCACCATTGGGCCATTTCCGAGGCTTTGGTGCCCAAGGACTCTGGCGTACGGACATAGCCGTAGTGGAAAACACGCGCTCCGGACTTCACGGCCCGCAGACGTTCACCGTTGCGGCGGAAGCCTTGCGCATCTCGGAAAGCCTCAATGCCGCGGCGGTTTTTGAACAGGCGGACTTCTTTGCGGTACCAGTTGCGGCCACGGATCTCATAGCCGTAGCTTCCGTAAAAATGCCGGTAATCGAAAACCAAGCCATCGACTTCTGCGCGCGGGTGCGCGCTTTCGAGGGCGGCACGGATGCTCGGAAAATCGCCTTCGTGGAGCGCTTCGTCGGCTTGGATATAAAGGCACCAATCTCCCTGGCAGCGGTGCAAAGCTAAGTCAGATTGGTGTTTGAGCTGAAAGCCGCCCGATTGCGAGGCGCGTGTCCAAACCGAATCAAAAACGCGGATCTTCGGGTGTGCTTCGGCTAGCGTTGCGCAAAGTTCCCGTGTGCCGTCGTCGGAGTCCCCGCAGCCGATAATGAATTCATCGCAAAGGGGCAGAGCCGAGAGAACAGATTGTTCAAAAGGGTAGTGTAAACGGCGTGCGTTGCGGACGATGGTAAAGCCGCTGATCGACGGCATCTGAATCCCTATCCTCAGACGTTAAACCGGAACGTCATCACGTCTCCGGGTTGCACCACGTATTCTTTGCCTTCTTGGCGCAAAAGGCCAGCTTCCTTGATTTTGAGCTCGCTGCCCAGCCGCACCAAGTCGTCGCTCTTATAGGTCTCTGCGCAAATAAAGCCACGTTCAAAATCGGTATGGATTACGCCAGCAGCCTGAGGGGCCTTCATGCCTTTGTGAATGGTCCACGCGCGCGTCTCTTTCACGCCGGCGGTGTAGTAAGTGCACAGACCGAGTAGGTCTTGCACGGTGCGGATGAAGCGGTGCAATCCAGGCTCTTCGAGGCCCATGGCGTCTAAGAATTCTTTGCGATCGCTTTCCGGTAGCTGCGCGATTTCCGATTCCATGCCGCCGTCGAGAGTCATGAAGCTTGCGTGTTCCGCTGCGGCCATGGCTTCCACTTTCTTGGCGTGGACTTTGTCTTCTTCTTTGGAGCTGATGTTCGCGACGTAGAGCACGGGCTTGGACGAAAGCAAAAATAGACTCTGAAGGAACTCCTGATCTTTCGGATCGAGCGGTAGCGAACGGGCGGGCTTGCCTGTGTTCATGTGCACTTGCAAGGCGTCGAGAATCTCCGAGGCCTTTTTCGCGTCTTTGTCGCCGGTTTTCGCCATCCGGCGCTCTTTGTCAGCGCGTTTTTCGATGGTCTGAAGATCCGCAAGGATCAATTCCGTGTTGATAACTTCCACATCGCGTGCGGGATCCACCGAACCGTCGACGTGCACGATATCGTCGTTCACGAAGCAGCGCACGAGGTGCACAATGGCGTCCGTCTCACGGATGTGTTGGAGAAACTGGTTGCCCAAGCCTTCGCCTTTGCTCGCACCTTTCACGATGCCGGCGATATCGACGATCTGAATAGTGGAAGGGACAGTCTTCTGTGTTTTGACGATGTCGGAAATCTGCTGCAAGCGCGGGTCGGGTACGGTGAAAATCCCGACGTTGGGTTCAATGGTGCAGAAGGGGTAGTTTGCCGCTTCGGCCTTGGCGGAGCCCAGCGTATTAAAAAGGGTCGATTTTCCGACGTTGGGCAAGCCCACAATCCCGCACTTCATTTATCTGTCCTTACGTTCACTGTGTTCATGGCTTTCGCCACGCCGTCTTTCAAACAAAGTTCCACGCCCTCAGCGGCGCGCGCCGTCTGTAGGGCATACATTTCGCGCTCGGAGGCGGCGATTTTAGAAAGCACATGCACATCCGGTGGCACTTGCGACGAGCGGCCGATGCCCAAGCGCAGGCGCGCAAAACCATCCGTGCTCAAACACTCACCCATCGACTTCAATCCGTTGTGCCCACCCGTGCCGCCCGAGAGCCGCAGCCGGATTTCACCGGCGGGCGTGTCGAGATCGTCGACTAAAGCCAAGAGGTGCGACTCGACGGGGATTTTGAAAAACTGCACGGCCTCACGCACAGAGTCGCCTGAGAGATTCATGAAGGTCTGAGGCTTTAATAAAGCAACAGGCCTGCCGGCAAACGTCGTTTGCGCAAACAGGCCTTTGTACTTGCTTTGAAAAGAAGGGACCTTCCAGCGCTCGGCAAGCGCATCGATCACCCAGAAACCCGCGTTGTGCCGGGTGTCCCTGTACTTTTCGCCAGGGTTTCCTAACCCCACGATGAGAAACAAAGACTCCGGCATCCGCGTTTACCGGCTTACTTCTTTTTATCGCCGCCCTTATCGGCAGCAGGGGCCGCGGCAGCTTCACCTTCAGCAGGTGCTTTTGCCGTGATGACTTCAGGAGCAGCAGCTTCGGCCAAGGCCGGTGCGGCTTCTTCTTCTTTAGTCGGCGGAACAACCGTGACCAAGGTCGGGTTGATCTGGGAGGCTTTTTCCAAGCCTTCCGGCAGCGTCAATTCATCCAAGTGAATCGAGCCCCCGATTTTCAAGGCGCTGACATCGATGTCGATGTGCTTAGGAATGGAAGTCGCAAAGCACTTCACGGCGATTTCGCGCTCGATGATGTTCATGACGCCACCATCGGCAACACCGACTGCACGGCCCACGAAGTTCAGGGCAACCGTCACTTCGATTTTGCGGGTCGGGTCGATTTCCAAAAGGTCGACGTGCAGCAAGTTCCGTTTCAAAGGATCGATTTGGTAATCCTTGATCATGGCTTGCTTGCCGTTGAGTCCGCCTTGGCCAGTAAGGGTAATCACGCGGTTGCGGCCCCCTTCTTCCAAGAGCAGTTTCAAAATAGGTTTGGAGTCCACAGTGACGCTCTGGCTTTTGCCCATGCCGTAGAGCACGCCAGGCAGTTTGCCTTCACGGCGAGCGCGGCGCGCCGGCCCTTTGCCAGAAGTCTCGCGGCCACTAATTTCCAGAGAAAGCTTTTCCATAGGACCCTCAGTCAAAAATAGAACTTACCGATTCATGTTTACAGATACGCCGGATTGTCTCGGCCAGAATCGGCGCGACCGAGAGGCATTTGATTTTTTCCGTCTTCGTCACCTGTGGTGCGAGCGGGATTGTATCGGTGCAGAGCACTTCAGAGAGCTCACTGGACCGGATGCGTTCGCAAGCCTGACCAGAAAAGACTCCATGGGTGCAAACGGCACTCACCGAAGTGGCGCCGCGATCTTTCAGGACACCGACCGCTTGGATCAATGTGCCTGCCGTATCAATCATGTCGTCCACAATGATGGCGTGCTTTCCAGCTACTTCACCAATCAAATTCATAGCTTGGGCTTCGTTGGCCCTTAAACGACGTTTGTCGATAATGGCCAAAGCCGTGTCGAGCCGCTTGGCATAAGCCCGCGCGCGTTCCACACCACCCGCATCAGGGGACACAACCACGGATCTATCTAAGTCATAGTTGGTGCGCAAGTAATCGGTGATGACGGGTTTCGCAAAAAGATGGTCGAAAGGAATATTGAAGAAGCCTTGGATCTGGCCCGCATGGAGATCCATCGAGATAACACGGTCGACGCCGGCCGCCGTTAAGAGGTCGGCCACGAGTTTCGCCGTGATGGGCACGCGCGATTGGATTTTACGATCCTGCCGGCCATACCCGTAATAAGGGATGACCGCCGTGATCGAATTGGCCGAAGAGCGCTTGAGCGCATCGACGATGATCAACAATTCCATGAGGTTGTCGTTAACCGGGTGACTGGTCGGCTGGACGACAAACGTGTCGATTCCGCGGATGCTCTCCTGGATTTCGACGAAGATTTCGCCATCGCTAAACCGCCGGATTTCGGCGCGCGAGAGCTGGACCCCTAATTCATTCGTGATCGCGCGGGCAAGCGCCGGGTTGGCGGTGCCGGAAAAGATGCGGATCTGATCTTGAGAAGGGGAAATCATGAGGCCAACACACTAAGCAAAGGTGCCGGCTATTTCAACCTATTTTCAAGCGATTATCCCCGCTTATGGGTCGCGGAGCAGGACAGGGCATCTGTGGGGGCCCGCGCGCGGAATTCCCCGGTGGATCCCGGCATCAGGATTTGGATAGAGCTTTCCCGCTCGGAGGAAATGAAATCGCCCTCCGCATCGAAGTAACGGATGAGCCAATTCGTATCCCCGCTCACCGTTTTGCGGCCTTCATTCACGATGCTCACTTGAGCATCGCCATGGCGGTCGATACGGCAATTGGCGAGGAGGCTGCCGCGCTTTTTCGGTGCATAGCCGTCGCGAAAGCTAGGGCTTTCTTCGCGGATGATCACCGTCGGGCGGTGTGCTTGTTTGCGCAGCTGGGCGTTCTGAACTTCGAGCAAAGCGATTTGGTAAACCTCGGTGTAGTAGCGTGAAGAGGCGGTAGGGCAGAAGGCACAGATAGACGCTTTCGAACTCGATCCCTTTTCGGCGTCCGCACGAGCGACAGCTTCGATTCCCGTTTCGGAGCAGAGCTCTGTTTTGGCGACGCGGTAACCTTCGCGATACGCATTTACGGCAGGCCGTGTGCGTTCGGCACAGCCATTAAAGAGAGAGACGTCTTCTTCCTGAAAACTCTGGGCATCTGAAGCGCCTTGGCCCTGTGCTTCAGGCGTGTTGCACAAGTCGCGCCGTGGCGGCACATACGTCTGCTGTCCGTAATCCCACCGAGCATCGGGGAAACTCACACAGCCGGTGAGGGCGACAACGAGAAAGGCGAAGCCAGTAAAAGAAAAAGTCTTCAAGATAGCTCCTTTAGCAAGGGGCTCTCTTTACCACCTTCTTAAAATCAAAACCACTCAAGCGCCGAGGCGCCCAAGTGGTCTCTATAAAATCCGCTATTTAAGCAGGGACGATTATTCTTCTCTGAGCTGTTCGAAGCCGAGGGTGACGAACTTGCCCTCAAACTCGACGAGAACCCCTTTTGTCCCAAGGTTCTTCTCTGCCTCGAATGTCACCGTTTGCGTGCAAGCCCCGGAGCAAACGCCTGCTAGGTTGTTCGGCTTCCAGAAAATCTTGTGCAGCCAGTACTCAGGCTGAGTTTTATAGATAACCGGGTTTGCCGTTAGCTCGAGTGGGTTCGTGGACCGTACGGTCACGGTGACTTTATTGGTATTCAAGTCCAGGCTGACGTTCGACATGTACTTGTCGGTCGGTTCGCTGGCCGCGACCAAAAGCGAAGAACCAATGAGTGCTGAAAAAAGGATCGTTTTTAGATGCATGTTCCCTCCCATTGCCGCAACACTGCATGGCGGGGCTGTTAAGCACAAGCAGGGACGAATTTAGTGTTAACTTTTTTAGATAGGGTGGGGCGCTAGTTTCTGGTTTTGGCGGGTCGCTTGCTACTCAGCACACGCGTGCTGGCGGGAGCATCGGTGGGCAGGGTCACGGCATGGGGGGTATCAAGGCTCGTGTTCGCGAAGTTCAGAGCCATTTTGCGAGCGGCATCGCTCTCTGGCCAGTAGAGTGGAAATTCAATCGTGCCTTTCAACTCCCGGGTGTCCCCCACAAACGGTGTGTTGAGTTTTCCGGAGACCTCTAAGCGCATCGACTGCATTTTGAAAGCGAGCTTGCTCCCGCGTACGGCGACGTGGATCGTTTTTGGCTCAGAGGTCGTCGACAGAATCGCTGTACCTTCTTTTCCGAAAAAGGTGTTCTTAAGTTTTTCCTCTTCAGAAATCTGGGAGCTCAAATCAGGAGACGTGAAGAGCCAAAGTGCGTACTCCCCGGGCGCCGGCGAATTCGTCGCAGGTGTGAACCAAGGCAAGGTGCGCTGCGCGCGTTTTCCGCCCTGGACCACAAAGGTTGCGGAACCAAACTGCGCGACCCTCTCTGCCGCTCCGCCGCCCAATGAGCCGAATACGAGTTGGAGGATTTCTTGTTTCTTAAGCTGCGCCTGCAGGTGAGGGGGCAGTGTTGGGTTTCCAAACACGAGGCCCATTACATAGTGTGTATCGCCGAAGGTGATCTTCTCTGTTGCTCCGCCGCCCGTAAATTCCAGAAGGCCATTGCCGGGGTTCTTCTCGGTAGAGAAAAAGTCCTGCAGTTTTAAAGTCGGCATGGTGGGTGCCGACGCTGGGATTCTTGTTTGATTTGGCAGAACGGAAGTCTTGGGGAGTGGCGATGCTTTGGCTGCGGGTGCATCGGAAATCGCACTTTCCAAGTCGGCATCTGCCGGCCCTGCCCAGGCGGGGAAGGCCAAGAAAGTGATCGCGCAGAGGAGGAGCTTCATGCTCCTATTCTCTCATATTAGGGAGACTTTAGACGAGCGCACATTGCGTAGGCTTGGAAGCACACGCCGCATCCCGGCGCGCCTCCAGCTAAGACGCGGCAGCCATTAATAGAAAACTCGACGCTGCTCGCGTCTGGACTGTTGGTGTGGGAGTTGGGTCCATAGGGGGCCCATGCACTCAAACGGTACCCGCAACTGATAACGGCCGACCCTCCGGGGCAAATCGCATCGATGTTGTAACTCATCCCGCAAGGAGCCCCGGGCCAACCGCCGCAGCTTTGACCGGTGCTAACTATTTGAAAGGTCTCTAAAGCAACTCCATTTAGACCGCTGGTTTGGGATGTGGTGCCAGTAGGAGGCGGGGCGACGGAGCTGTCCGCGGGATTGATGGTCACTTCAAAGTTATAGTTGCTGCCATTCATCGCGATACTGCGTTCGGGTGTCGCTGGACGGTATTTTACTTTCCCTTGGACCTTGATTTGAGGGTTCGTGCATTCGCCGGTGCAGATAGCACTCCAGGTTAATTCATAACGGAGGGGGCAGTCGTCATTACCAGCATCAGAAAATGTAGAACAAGCGGTTCCATTGGTGGTCATGCCGATATTAGTGGATGTTGAATCCCACATAACTCTGTTCGTCGCATCTCTGAGTTTAAACGGCTGGTCGGCAAGGGGGATGCCAGCGACGGTGGGCAGTGTGGCTGTTGTGGCGTTGCCATTGTGAGTACAACGTGTGGCCGTGTTCCGCAAACAGGCCATGGTGGTATTCGATGTATCGGCGAGAGTGTTGCTCCACGCCTGGGCATTCTGGAGATGGGCGGTGAGGGTTCGACGAACTTGATCTGTGGAGTAAAGAGTATTTGCCCGGGACTGTGAGCGATTGAGTTGAGAGTTAATCTGGATGGCAACCAGGCCTAGCGCGGTGGCCGCCGCGAAGCCCATCACCATTTCCATTAGGCCGAAGCCGCGATTCTGGAGAGCCTTCACGCTCTCTATTCTCTCACGATCTCCTGCCAGACAGAATCGAAGTCTGCGTCGGTAACTTCGTTGAGCCACTGCGATGGCTCGCCGCGGCGGTGGATGACGACGGTGGTGCCGACGCTATTGCAAAAGCCCAAGCAACCCGTCCGAGTGACCCAATGGGTGCTGATTTTGCCCGATGTTTTGAGCTTCTCTTTGAGCTTTTTGAAAAATTCTTGGCCGCCGAAATCTTTGCAGGCCGTTCGCCCGTCGGTGCGTTCGTTAGTGCAAACGCAGACGTGGACTTTGCAGCGGTCTCCGAAAACAGGTTTCATAAGCGGCTCACTTGGCTCGTTTCTAGAATGCCGTTCACCACTGAGTGCGCCAGCTTTTCCTGCAGCGAATTGAGCTTCAGCCTGTCGTTCAGGTTGGTGAAATCGACGCTGTCGAGTTCTTGATCTTGGTTATAGCAAGAAAACACGAACGTTTCTTCCCCGGTTTTCGGATCGACGTGGCGTTGGAGGCACTGCGCGCAGATTTCTTTCATCATGCACTGCATGGGCGAGTTGATGGAACCGAGCGCCACATGGTTCGGGTTGAGGTAGGGCTTCAGCACACCATGGCGCGCTTGGGCTACGGCCCCCATCATTTTATCCGAACCGATAACGAGCAAGTGATCGAGTTTTTTAAAGTCTAGTAGCGGTTTCTCCTGGAGTTTGCCGGAGGCATACGCCACGAGCGCTTTCACGATGTTGCCCTGGAAGCTTAAGTCCTTTGGACGCCGGGGTGCGATTTTCTCTCCGCTATCTACGGCCCACACGACTTGATCGGTCGCGGCTTCAATCATGTCTTGATGGAAAAGGTCGGCCGCTTCTCGATAGCCGGCGAAATAAACGACCTTGCACCCATTCGCGCGCAGAGCTTCCGAAATCGATAGCAAAACCGCATTCCCTAGGCCGCCACCCACCAATACGACCTTCTTGCGCTTAGGAATTTCACTCGGGGCGCCGGTGGGGCCCATGACGACTAAGGGCTCGCCCGGTTTCAACAAGGCACAAAGCTTAGAGCTTGCGCCCATTTCTAGAACGATGAGGCTTAGGAGATCTTTTTCTCGGTCGACCCAGGCGCCTGTGAGTGCGAGCCCTTCCATCGAAAGCCGGTAACCGGAAGCCGCATGCGCTTCGGATTCGAAGTTTTGAAGACGGTAAAACTGCCCGGGTTGGAATTTTTTCGCCGCGAGCGGCGCTTTCACAATCACTTCGACGATCTTGGGAGTGAGGCGATTGACGCGCGCTACGGTCGGGAGAAGCAAGCGATCGAGCTTTTTGACGGTGTTTTCAAACGAGGCGCCACTCACTGTGCCGGATTCAGCGCCTGAAATCGCGCGTGCAAAGAGGCGCGCGACTTGCGGAGCGCCGTGCTTCGCAGAGGCCATCGCCTTAACGACGTTACCAGCGTAGTCGGGGTGGTTGTCGCCGTAGAAAGACACGTACTTGCCTTCTTTCTCATAGGAGAGAAAGAAGCCTGGGCCCGCGGTCTTTCCTACTTCTGGCCCGCTTTCATTTTCGAAGCCGTACTTCGCGAAAAACTGGCGATTGCCGTCGAGTTTGAAGGTGCCGGGAAATTCTTTCTCGTAAGTCGTGTTCGGGTGCGTGCCGGCCGCGACTGCGATGGAGCGTGCGGGCAGGGTCACTTCCGAGCCATCGGCACGCCGGCAGCGCAGCGCCGTGGCGGTGCCCAGCGGGCCTTTTATCACTTCGACGGGCGTGGCGTTTTCTACGAAGCCGATTCCCTCTTCAAATGCCTTGCGGACTTCTTCATGGTTGAGACGGTAAGCGGGGGAGTCCTGCAGGCGCTTGCGGTAAACCACATTCACGCCACCCCACGAGCGGCAGAGCGGGATAAAATTCGGTGCCCGGCGTTCTCGATCGGCTGCTTGGCGTTCCGCACGGATCGCGCGGCCATGCTCTAAGAAGGTCTTTAGCGTTTCTTTCTCTTCTTCTGTGCACTGAGCCCAAACAGCGTCTTCGCCTTGATCCCGAGTGAGCGCTTCAAACTGCACCAGCGCTTTTTCCACCTGTACAGGGTAGTAGGCCAGCATCTCAGTCGCAGTATCAAAGGCCGTTAGCCCACCCCCGATGACGACGGCGGGTAATTCCAGATGCAGATTTGCCAGGAGGTTTTTCTTAAAGGCTCCCGAAAGCTGCAGCGACATCAGGAAGTCGCTCGCTTTTCTAA
>JAIEOG010000234.1 GCA_019750655.1 bacterium | reverse complement strand
GTCCACCAGTTCTTGAGTTTCGTAAGCCAAGGTCCCGAAGCGAGTCTCGTCGAGTCTCTTGCGCGCCAACCGATCTGGGATGTCATTTTGCAAACCCGCAACCCTCTGCACTGGTTGAGTGTCGCCGGGAGCCAGCTTTTCGGAGTTTCGCCATCGTTCGCACTCTTGGTGCTTTCGAATTTATTCCTACTGCTTTTCTTGTGGGAAGCCTTCCAGTTGTTCAACCGCATGGTGACGACGGATATCTCGACGTTGGCGGCGATTTTTATCCTGCTTTGGCCGACGAGCTATGAACTGAGCCTGGGATCGAGTTTGCCGCTGGTTGGATTCTTTTTCCTTATGGCATTGCGTCAGGCGTTGGAGCAGGTCTGGTGGATTTCCGGCCTTGCGGCGGCTGCCGTAGCGCTTATTGATCCCATCGCGCTCGCAGCGCTGCCCGCGTTTGCGTATGTATTTTGGAGTGTGCAGCGTTTTCTCACGCCGAAAGAGTGGGGCCGCAATCTCGCCTTCTTTTTGGTTCCGATGGCGATTGGGGGGCTTTTATCCGGGGGGAGCTACAGCATTGTTCTGGAGTCCCTGGGAAATTCCGCCCTTCTGGATCTGATTAGCCTACAGACCGGCGGAGAAAGCCTCATTTCTCACGCCTATATGGGGCAAACACTAGCTTTGGTTTTCTTATTCTTGGGCGCTACGGGCGCTTTGTTTAGCAATGTGAACCCGCTGCACCGATTTTTGCCGCTCTTGGTGCTCTTGGCGTTCTTGGTTTGCACGCCCTATAACGCGATGGCAAGCCGAGTGCCTATTGCTGGGATCTGCATGGAAGGGATTGCATCTGCTTCATCAGGAATGGCGAGCCGAGTCGTGAGCCTGCTGATGGTGCTTCTCGGCGCCTACGAAGTTTACATGCTCTTCGGAGCTTGATTACTGAAGCGTGAAGCGCTGCGGCGCTTTTGTCACGCCGCACCCGGGGCAGCGGCAACTCTCAATCACTTCGAGATAACTCAGATTTAAGTCGTGGGTGAAGAGCAGCTTGGTGTTGCAGTAGACGCAACGCTCAAAGGGTTCTGGGACTTGGTAGTTTACTTCTTCGCCGGTTCCATCAAGGGTTGAATTCTCTACGCGCGTGTAGGGGGACCGCATTCGATGCTCTCCTTCGTTCCGTCGATAGGTGCATAATTCCTATCGTCGCTCTATTGCGGTTTCTTGAGGGCTTCGATACGTTGACACCCAATGGCGATCTATACCGCTCGTAACGCATTGCTCTCGAACCTGATCGACTACGCAGGAACGTTTCCTCCCGCTCAGCTGGCCCTGCCTGAGGCCCTTACAAAAGCCTGCGCTTACCGACGCGAAGCGAAGTTCCCAGCGCTCATGGCGCGCATGGTAGTGACGGCTGCGGATCTCAAAAAACTCTCTTCACGCGCTTGGGTGGATGCAGGAGCAGATGGCTCGGCTGTAACGCTCACCGTGATTGGTTCCGCCGTTTCGCAAACGCAGGAGCTTGCTCGTACCATCGCCTTCGAGTTGCGCGAGCTGCGCAATTTCAACCAGAAGTTTGCCGGCGCGCCTATTCCACAAATGGCACTGGCTTACGAAACGCGTCTTCCCGATGATTGCCCCGATCGCGAAGTCGGCCGTGTTTTGAAATCCGCGCTCGATGCCGGTCTGCAAGACGGCGTTTTGGGTTTTAAGATTTATCTCGAAGTCGGTCCCTCCGCCGATTTTCAAACGCGCATCGCCCAGGCCGTAGAAGCCATCGCTGATTGGAATGAGAACAACCAAGCGAGCAGTGGAAGTGCCGCTTTGAAAATCCGCACGGGTGGTAAGACACCGCCGACCAACACACAGCTAGCGGAAGTGCTGAGCGCTTGTGTCATGCAAGGCGTGGGGTTCAAAGCCACGCAAGGCTTGCACCATGCCGTCACTCGCGGAAGCGAGTGGGGTTTTGTAAATGTTTTTGCGGCGCTCACTTTAGCGCAGGCCTTAGGACTCGAAGCCTTTTCCACTTCGGACATCGAAGCCTGCTTGAAAGAAACCGACGGTAAGGCATTTAAGTTTGAAGCCGATGGGTTTTCTTGGAAAGGCCACCGCCTTTCCCTCGAGCAGATTGAGTCCGCGCGCCGCCGCCATGGTGGCACCTTCGGGAGCTGCAGTCTCGATGAACCCGACCAGTTTTTGATTGATGAACTCTAAGGAGAAGTATGAAACTCGCCACATTGCGCAGCAAGGATTCCAAACAACGCAACGGCCAACTCGCGGTTGTTTCTAGCGATAATCGCCACGCGGTGCTGCCTCCGGCGGGTTTGCCACAAACGCTGCTTGAAGCGCTTCAGACTTGGGCCGAAACGGCTCCCAAGCTGCAGGCGGTTTCCCGCGATCTGAATGCGGGTTCGGCGGCGGGCTCTTTTGCGTTTCGCGCTGAAGATTGCTTAGCGCCTTTGCCAAATTCTCCCGGGTTTTACGACGGTAGCGCATTTCTCTCGCACGTCGTGCGTGCGCGCAAATCGCGCGGCGACCAAATGCCGGAATCGGCTCGCAAGGTGCCGCTCATGTACCAAGGTGTGAGCGACAATCTGCTCGCGGCCAATGCTCCGCTAGACATCATGAGCCCAGGCTACGGTGGCGATTTTGAAGGCGAGTTCGCCGTGATTACGACGGACATCCCCAAAGGCACGCCGGCCGACAAACTCGCACCTTACTTCGCGCTCTTCACGCTGTTTAACGACATCACGTACCGAGTTTTGGTGAAAGAAGAGATCGAAACGAAGTTTGGTTTCTTGCAGTCCAAACCCAATTCCGCGTTCGCCCCTTTAGTCGTAACGCCTGATGAATTGGGCGCGGCTTGGGACGGTAAACGCATCCAAGCGGATCTGACTGTGAAGCTCAATGGCGAACTCTTTGGGCACCCGAACGGCCGGGAAATGCATTTCACGTTCGGTGATCTCGTGGCCCATGCTTGCCGCACGCGGCCCTTGGCTGCGGGCAGCATTGTCGGCACGGGCACCGTGTCCAACGAAGACAAGGGACGGGGTTTTGCCTGCCTCGTGGAAAAGCGTTTCCAAGAGATTCTCGACACCGGCGAAGCGAAAACCCCCTGGCTAGCGCCTGGGGATCACGTTTGGATCGATGTGAACCTCGGTAAGGCCTCCGTTTTTGGTTCGATTGATCAGAAGGTCGTTGTCGCATAGACTTCTCCGTACGGGGGAAATATGGCATCCATTGATATCCACATCGGAAATCAGAAGTTTTCCATCCGCGGCGACGCGGACAACGAGCACCTCCACACCGTGGCGGATATGGTGCAGGAAAAAATGCAGGAGCTAATGGCGGAACACCCGACCATGAGCGCGACCAAGGTGGCCCTTCTGGCCGCAATGGAATTCGCAAGTGAAAGCGTCAAAGGCAGGCGGCAGCTTGAAGACTACCGTGCCACGCTCCTGGAGAAGACGGGCCATATTCTCGATCGCATTGAACGAGAACTGACGCCGCCGACGAACTAAGGGCCCCTCATTGGCCAAAGACATTTCCAAAACAGAAGCCCGCGCGTGGGGAAAAGATCAGGCTCGCCAGATCACTTCCTGGCCGCATGCGCAGGTGTGTGCTGCGATCGCGGCGTCGCCTGAGTTCCAGAATAGCCCGACCGTAGCGGTTTATGCAGCCCGCCCGGGCGAAGTGGACCTACGCGCTTTATGGCAGGCACGCCCCGAGGCTTGTGTTTTCCCGCGTGTAATCTCCGAGACCCAGATGCGCTTCTACCGCATTGCCCGGTGGGGAGATCTCGTGCCGGGTTTTAAGGGCATTTTGGAACCTCCCGATACCGCCATTCCCGCCGATTGGTCAGGGGGAGGACTCGTCTTCGTTCCAGGCTTGGCCTTTGATCGCCAGGGCGGCCGAGTGGGCAGCGGTAAGGGCTACTACGATCGCTTCCTAGCGGGCAGACCCATTCGCGTCTGGGGAGTTTGCTGGGATCGTCAAATCGTCACCGGAACACTTGCTCAAGAGCCAGGCGATGCTAGGATGGCGGCCCTCTGTACCGAAAGCGGGGTAACCCGCTTAGCGAGGCCGTAAGGCCTCTAAGAAAGCTTCCCCATGCGGGTGCTGTTTTTTGGCGATATCTTCGGGCGGCCGGGCCGCCGGGCGGTCGCCTCTGTTTTGCCTGATCTTAAAAAGCGTTATGCCCCAGATTTCATCTTCGGGAATGCCGAGAACCTCGCGGGAGGGCGCGGGGTAAATCGCAAGACCTTCCACGAAATGCTCGATATGGGTTTTCAAGCCATGACGACTGGCAACCATGTTTGGGACAACCGCGAAGTGTTTTCGATTCTCGAAGCCGATCGCCGCTTGTTACGCCCGGCAAACTTGGCGGATCCCGCGGATTCTCCATGCCCCGGCGCGGGGCACGCCCTTTACGAATCCAAAGGGAAGCAGATCTTGCTCGTGAACCTTATTGGACGCGTTTTTATGGACCAGTCCGAGGATCCCTTTGCCGCAGCCGATTGGATTTTGGAATCGGCGCCTGCGGGTGTCCCGATCTTCGTCGATATGCATGCCGAGGCGACGAGTGAGAAGTATGCGATGGGGTGGTACCTTAATGGTAAAGTAGCAGCCATGGTGGGCACACATTCCCACGTGCAAACGGCGGACGAACGCCTTTTGACGGAGGGGACGGCTTACATCACCGATGTGGGTATGTCGGGCGCTTTTGATTCGGTAATCGGGATGGAACCCGCCCCGGTCATTCAGCGCTTCCGCACCAAACGCCCGCAGGGGTTTCACCCCGCACTCCAAAATCCAGGAGTCGGGTATGTCGTTGTGGACATTGATTCCAACGGCAAGGCTTTGAGCATCGAACGCGTGCGCCATACTGTGGCCGATGATTTGTTAGCGGATGAAAGGGATACGGAATGAAAGTCAGCGCGGAAGAGCAGTTTCAGGAAATCACCCGCGGTTTGGACGACATCATCAGCAAGCCAGACTTGCTGACGAAGCTTAAACGCTCCGTTGAAACGGGTAAGCCACTTGTCATCAAAGCGGGCTTCGATCCAACAGCTCCCGACTTGCACCTGGGCCACACGGTTGTTTTGCAAAAAATGGCTTTGTTCCAAAGTTTTGGCCACCAGATCGTTTTCTTGATTGGTGATTTCACGGGGCTCGTCGGTGACCCTTCGGGAAAAACGAAAACGCGCCCGCAGCTAACGCGCGAACAGGTCAACGCCAATGCCGAGACTTATAAGAAACAAGTTTTCAAGATCTTGGATTCGAAAAAAACGCTCGTGAAGTTCAATAGCGAGTGGTTGGACAAGCTCGACGCCTATGGGTTTGTGCGCCTCGCCGCGAAAGCGAATGTGGCACGCATGCTAGAGCGCGAAGATTTCAAGACGCGTTACAAAGAAGGCCAAAGCATCAGCGTCCATGAGTTTCTATACCCTTTGCTGCAAGCCTACGATTCGGTAGCGCTGAAAGCCGATGTGGAAATGGGCGGCCGCGATCAGATCTTCAACTTGCTCTTGGGTCGGGAATTGATGCGTGATTATGGCCTAGAGCCACAAATCTGCCTCACCGTGCCGCTTTTGGAAGGCCTCGATGGCATCCAGAAGATGAGTAAGTCGGCGGGTAATTACGTCGGTATTGACGATGCTCCGAACGATATCTACGGCAAGATCATGAGCCTTCCCGATACGCTCATGCGCAAGTATTACGACCTACTCAGCCGCCGCACGACGGCCGAAATCGACGCTCTTTTCGCGAAGATGAAAGAAGGCTTGAACCCCAAGGAAGTGAAATCAGCTCTGGGCGTGGAGCTCACAGCACGATTCCATTCCCCCGAAGCGGCCGAAGGCGCGAAAGACGCTTTCCAAAAAGTCTTTGCCGATAAAGGCGTGCCGGAAGATATCCCGGAGCACAAAGTGAAGGCGGGCGAAGTCTGGCTGCCGGCGCTGCTGAAAGACTTGGGCCTCGTCGCAAGCACGAGTGAGGGCAAGCGCTTGGTGCCTCAGGGTGGCGTGAAGCTCGATGGCGCGGCCCTATCTCAGGAAAAACACGTTTTCACCGCGGGGACTTACGTCCTGCAATGCGGGAAGCGCAAATTCGTTCGTTTAATCGTCGGTTAATCAGGGCGGATTAAAAGAGGGTAATCTTGCGGCCGAAGCGCTGCTGGCGGAATTTCACGATTTCCGGATCGCGGTAGATAGCGATTTCATTCGGGCCATTCCCGTTAAACGAGATATCCCCCCAGCTGTAGTACATCGCTTCCGATCCGAAAGCGCCGCCGGAGCTACGAGAATTCGGCCAACCTAATTCGATAATGAGCGCTTGGTCCCAGGGCAGGGGGGAGGAAGGCGCGAGTTTGAATACCGCGATTTTCTTGCCCTGCACGACGCCTTGAAAGGGGTCTTGGACTTCCACTAACGCGACACGGCCATTGCGGATGTAAACGCGCGTGCCGATGTCCTTGAAAAAGAGCAGGTGCGAAAAAGGCCCGCGCGACCCATTGGCGTCGGCTGGTATCTCCTGGCGCTGAAGCCGGAACTCACGGTGTTCCAGAACCTTCTCTTCGCTATCGCCTATATTGGCCAGCTGGCGGATGCCCGTATAAAGGCTTAGCTCCAGACCGGTGCTCGCAGGGGGCAGTTGGGCGCAGGTGCAGCCCAATACTCCGATTAAGGCAGCTACTAAGAGCGCGGAGCGGGTGAGGGCTGTCATAATAAAATTATAACACAGCGACTTTGCTTGCCTTCAGCTAGGGTTAGGGGTAATTCTTCGACGCACCTGTTAACGAATGGGCCGCTAGCTCAGTTGGTAGAGCATATCCCTTTTAAGGATAGGGTCGATGGTTCGAGTCCATCGCGGCTCACTTCTCCGTCCCTCGTTGGGGCGCCTCCCGCGTAATATAGCAAAACAACTTCCATGCTCGATGGACTCGGTCAGCCGAGGTGCGTCCGCGACTGCCCAACGTCTTAGCCGGCTGTTCGAGTCTAGCAGTACTATTTATCCGTCCACGCCTCACACAACAGGGGAGGGGCACTAGGCGTTTCACCCTGCCGGGGCAGGGTGCTCCATTTTGGACTAATGCGCCCTGGAAACTGGGATTTATTGTCGCCAGGGACAAGTAGACCTTCGAGGGACTGGTCAGATTAAAGGACGCTATCGGCCGGTTCCCGGGCAGTCTTAGCCCGGGAAGCCGGACCGACTCGCGTGCGTCTTTCTTTCACTTTGGATTTGTTGCATCCTGAGGATCTGGGGAGGGGTGATGAATAAGACTTTCGGACTTCTGGTCGGTTTTTTCCTGTTATCTCAATCGGTTTCCTTGTTTGCGGCGCCGCAGGCTATGGATGCTAAGGACTTCTTTGAGACGGTCCAAGGGGACTATGAGATTACCGGGTTGGTGGGGAATGCGAAAAAGCCTGACGGAGCTTTAGCAAATGTTTTCGCCGATACCGACGTCGCTTCACTGACTTTTCCCTACTGCCTGAAAAAAGATGGGCTATGTGTGCCCGGCTATATCGATCTGACTTACGCGGATACGCGGGTCGACTTTGAAGACTTGGCCGATGGAACGGTCCAGTTCACTATTCAGTCCAAAGTCGCTGGTGTGACCAGTGTCTACGTTTGGAAACAAAAAGGGCAGGATGCGAGTTTCTATAACGCTCAGGCCAAGCCAGACGGAGTGACCGCTGGCCTGACCCATTTATTAAAGCGCGTTGCGAACCCGTAGGGCGCATCTTATTTCCGAGGTGCGCCCTAAGGTTTGCGGAATCCGAGATCGTACGCGAGTTCTTCGGTATCGAAACGGATGACAGAACAAGGATCGAGTTTGTATTCGCCGCTCGCATCGCGATCGGCATCCGCACCAGGCGGATAAACCGTCTTGGTTTCTAACACGCCAATGTATTGGTACGGTTGGCGCTGGGCGGAAACGCGCCGGAATTCCGAAGCGGTTTCTTTGATCGGATCCTGTGCGTTGAAAATGCCCAAGTGTTTCTGGCGCGCCTCTTTGCACGCCTTAGAAAACTCCTCGGCCTTGGAGAGTTTCAAAAAATCAGGAGGGCAAGCGCCGTGCGCGCAGTAGATGTACGGGTGCGCCCAGCCGAGTTTCACAATCTCCAAGTTCACATCGACGACCTTGCCGTCTGCCTTGGTAAAGTAAACCGTTCCCAATGTGCGATCGTGTTGATCAAGGCCTGCTGTCTCTACTTCCACGCGAATGGGTTTTCCCGTCGTCACATCCTCGGCGTTCTTCACTAAGCGAGTGCCGTGCAATACCGCGGGTTTTGCGTGCAGAAGCGCGACCATGGCATCCGTGGATTCTGGGCCATACTTCTGTACAAACTTCCGGCTCTTTCCATTCACTTTCGCAAACAGGTGGAGCTCTGGGGTGTCATAACCCAGCATGCGGATGTCGACCGGCTTGTCTCCCGGTTGTGCGTTATCAGGAATAATTTTCAGGGTGTCGCCATCCGTGATCTTGATGACGGTTGCTTTGTATTTCTGGGCTTGCGCGTCCAACGCGAACAGACTCAGAAATGCACTGGCTAGAACTAGGCCTTGGAAACGATTGGGAGCGGTCACGCTACTGTCTCCTTGTGTGTCGTTAGAAAGCTTTGTGTGAAATTCGAGGATTACTCTGAAAACAAAGCAAACTGATGTCAAACCAGATGTGATGAAAAAGTAGGATTCGCGATCAGTCTGTTACCAACGGTGATACGCGGGGTGTCCAGGTTTTACGGCGACAAAAGTACCGACGCATGTATCGCAGAGTTTGCCTCCTGCATGGAGCTCCGCGTGAATCACAGCTCGGTCCGCTTTTACTTCCACAGGTTTCGCAACGAGTCGGATGAGGCCATTGGTTGGCGTAGGGCGTAAAAGTTTCACAGCGAACTCCGCTGTGACAGTGCAAGGTGGTGTGGGTTCTCCCGACTGCTTCATCAAAGTCCAAGCGGCCGTCCAATTCGCATGGCAGTCAAGCAGAGCCCCGATGATTCCACCATTTAACATTCCGGGAAACGCTTCATGGTGCGGTTCTGCTTTCCATTCCGCGACGAGTTGGTCACCTTCGGCGAAACTCCGAATGCGCAACCCTTTCGGATTTGAAGGCCCACACCCAAAACAAGCATTGTTAGGTGCGTAGGTTTCTTGAAGACAGAGCGGCGATTTTTCCATCACGAGAATGGTACAATAAATAATGCGCATCGCAACTTTAGCAGCATTATTCCTTCTCTCCGGCTGTGCGAGCGATCGCATCTACCCAAAAGACGACGGCAGCTTTTACTTGGCCATTACGGGCAACAAAGAATCCCAAGCGCACGACAAAGCCCTCAAAGACGGCAACGCCTACTGCCACCGCCAGAGCTTAAACTTCGCCATTATCGACATAAAATCCCACTACCGCGGCGCCAGCGCCGACACAAAACTCCTCACCAGCACTCTCGCCCCCCGAGATCAATTCGGCCGCCCCATCGAAATCCCCCAAGGCGACGAAGACTACAAAGTCGAGCTGAACTTCCGTTGTAAGTAAGGCAGTTCGGCATTTCATAGAGGCATGTTCGAGGTATTCCTCGAAGGATAAGGCGGGCTCCCTAGAAAACCGAAGGCGCCTTTAGAGCGACTACGTCGCGGTAGGTTAAGGTTAAGTTTAAGGTTAACCTTAATAGTTATGGTGGGCGGTAAGAGATTCGAACTCCTGACCCCCTGGTTCGAAGCCAGGTGCTCTATCCAGCTGAGCTAACCGCCCTTTAGTGAAGGATTAGACGATTTACCAAAAGGACGCCAGGGCGTCATCGTTGATCTGCAAATCGGCCCAAGTGGCGGTTTCCCCAACGCGGGAGCAGTTATACGGGATTTTGGCGTACCCTTGGTCGCCGTGCGAGGTGCCCCAGGAATTACGGACAAACCAAACGCCGTTGGTCCCTTCGCGATCGTTCCAGCCGACAATCACTTCGATGTGGTTCGTGCCGCCGTTGCCGCAGCCCTTGAAAACCCCTGAGTTGTTGGTGAAATTTTGAAGGGCATTGTTGGCATAAATCGTCACGCCGACTGGCCCGTGTGCCATGATGGCTTGTTTGATCTCACTCACTGTCGGTTTGCGGTTGCTTGCACCGACATAGCCCCAACGCGCTAGCTGGTAGCGGGGGGTCAGGCCTTTTTTGCAGGCGACATCGCGCGCCACATAAGGAAAGTCATCGTTCGTTACGGCGCCTTTTTTCTGGTGGTACGCATGCGCGAAGTATCCGCCATTGGCGGCACTTCCGGAGCCTGAGCAAGAAATGACCTCTTGGACGGAGACATTCACTTCTTCGCGCATCTTAATCTTGATGAGCGATTCCATGACGCCGACCGTTCCCTGCGCCCAGCAGTCATTCCAACCTTGGCGTTTCACGGGTGTAAGGCCGAAGGCATAAAAGCGCCAATCGAAGTATTCGGGGATTTCCTCGTCGGCGATACCGTAGTTGGTACGCCAGGGGGCGAGGGTTTTCCAATTGGCAGGTACGACCAGCCCAGTCCCTGTTGCAGGGGTCTGGATGTCGCGCTGGGACGGGGTTTCCGCCCAAGCAGCAACGCTCAGCACCATAGCCACCAAAACGAGGGTTATTCTCATCGCCGCCTCCTCCATACCTTTCGGAAAGGTCGGCTCCGGACTCAAGACGGTAGCGGGTCTTGGGTTGCCATTGTGCGTCCAGGCGGCTACCTGAAAGGGATGGACTGGAAGCCTATCGTTCTGCCGTTGTTAGCTTATTTGCTAGGCAGTTTTCCCACGGGTGTCGTCCTGTCGCGTCGTAAATTTGGTATCGATGTCCGTGAAATGGGCAGCGGAAATATGGGCGCCACCAATGTCCTGCGGAACTTCGGTTGGAAGGCGGGGCTTGCGACCTTCCTGATTGATGGCCTTAAAGGCTACCTGGCCGTCGCGCTGACCCAGGCCTGGGGCGTTCCCGAGCTCACACTTATTACCGCCCTGGCGGTGGTCATCGGGCATTGCTTCCCCATCTTCTTAGGCTTTCGCGGCGGCAAGGGTGTGGCGACTACGATGGGCTGCTTCTTCGCCGTTTCTCCAGGCCTCGGGATTTGGATGGCAGTCGCTTATGTCGGCGCCCTCTGGGCAAGCCGGATCAGTGCCATTGGATCCCTGGTTGGTGTCTTTGTGGCCTGTCTTTATGCCACAGTGCACCCAGGGGCGGCTCCGTACCGCACCCTGGTTTACGCTGTTTCTGGCGTCGTATGGTTGCGGCACTATTCAAATATCCGCCGCTTGATTCAAAAACGTCCTGCACATTGACGGATTGGCCTTTCCTTTGCTCTCATTCCCCATTGGGGGGATTCTATGCGCTTGGGAATTTGGGGTGTTCTTGCGGTTTTTTCGGTTTCGGTTTGGGCGGCTGACTTAGATGTTGCGGGGGCAAAAGCCCGCTATGACCAACAACACGCCGTGGTAGCGGGGGCAAAGACGGTCCTCCGTACCGACGAGCAAGAGTTCCAAAGGGCGAACAATGCCCACATGACCGAGGTAGGCCGGGAAAATACCGCCAACTCCCGAGTTACTGATTTAGAAAGCAAAGTCCAATCCACTAATAGCGATATTCAACGGTGGGAACGCGATGTTCCCCGTTTAGAATCCGAAGTCCGGCAGAAGGATGCCGATCGCGTCAGCTTAGAGAATCGCATTCAACAGCAGCAGCGCGAGCAACAACACCGTGAGATGGAAGTGCGCCGTGCTGAAGGCGAATTGCGGCGCGCAGAAAAAGAACTCGCTGACGAACAAGCAAAGCCCACCCCGGATGCTAGCCGCGTTACCCAGCTGGCGGCGGAAAAAGCGCGCAAAGATCAAGATCTCCGGCGCGCAAAGCAAGAAGCTGCGCAGATCGATCAAGACATCCAGCACAACCGCCGCTTGCTCCAAGATCGCCAATCAGATGTGCGCCAAGCGCAAGACAATCTCGATCAAACCCGGGTACGTCTAGCTCAGGCCAACCGCACCTACCAGCAGCAGCAAACGGATTTGCAAAGTGCGCGAGACGATTTGCGCCGGCAGCAAGACGCAACTCTGATGGCTAAAAACCGCATGGAAGATGCGCGCACCCAGATGAACCGTTCCAGTGCAGAAGTCACTCGCCAAGAAGTGATCGCGCAGCAGGCGTACCAGTACTACCAACAAGTCGTGGCGAACTATAACGCTGAGTACAACAAGGTCGTTCGCGCGGCGCAGACGGATGCTGGTGCGGATGCTGAAAGGGAAGCTTCCGACCGAGCGCCTCAAGCTGGCAGCCAAGATGGCGTAGCCACTGCCGTGTCGGTAGGGCAAACGCGCGGCACGGAAGATGGGCGTAAGCGCGAACTCGCAGCCGGCTATCAGAATGCACGGAAAAACACAGCGCTCGACACGGCTTCTTACCAAAAGGGCGATGCCCAAGGGCGTAGCGATGCGGAAAAAGAAGCCGCTGGAGAAGATTTTCCTGCGGGTTACAACAAAGCTTTGGAAAGCACGCTCGCGGGCACTCCTGGCTCAGTGACGACTATTGATCTTGAGCGGGACACGCCTCAAGGGCAGAGCGGCGATGGCGGCGCGTGGCTGGAAGCTACGCCGCGTGTTTCCGTCGGTGTTCGTAGCCCGGGTGTGACAGAGCTTCGTGAGCCGGCATACGTCGTACCCTCGACGCCAGCAGTGCAGATTGCGGCTCCCGTTGCGGATAAAAGGTACTTCTCTCCGGACTGTAACAACCAAGTCTTGCCGGAGTTCGTGGGGCTTTGCCAAACGAGCTACCAGAATGCGTACGCTGCGGCTTTCGAAGCATCGTACAAACTGAAGTACGGCGAGGGTTTCCAAGCGGCTTTCTCCAATAAGATCCAAGCGGAGTACGATCGAGCGCTCAAACAAGCGTTTCCTGGAGAATTCAAGCAAGGCATCGCTCAGGGTGCCTACGATCAAGGCACCGTGGATGGCTATGCGGCTCGGATCACCGCTGCACGGTCGGAGGCTTTCGCAAAGGGCGCCTCAGAATGGGCAACTTACTTGGCCTCAGGCCACTTAGTGCGCATTGGTTCCACGCGGCTCTCTGAAGCCAGTGGCGATGGGCTCTTCACTCCGGGGGAAAACGCCGGGCTGACTTTGGTCGTCGATAACTTGGGTGGAAAACCCGTTCCAGAAACGACCTTGCGAGCCGTTCTAACGCAGACCGAGGGCGCTGTGCCGACAAAAAAAGACGTCACACTGCCTGCGCTGAACGCGAATGCGCGTACGGTTTTGCGCGGCGTAGTGGCCGCGCAGATCGCTCCGGCATTTGCGGGTGCGAACATCCGCTTGAAAGCGGATCTTCAGCGTTCAGGCGCTTCGGCCAAAACACTCGAAGCCACTGGCCAAGTACACTTCCCCTTGGAACTGCAAAAGGTGGAGTTCAGCGCGAAGCCGAAAGTCGATCAGGAAGTCGCGGGCGTATTGCGGTTTAAGAACATGCTGAGCGGCCGCTCTGCGGCGACGGCAGTTGCACTGACGGTTTCCCCGCAGGTCGCGACATTCGCCGGCGATGCGCTCCAGATTCCGGAACTGGAACCGGGCGCGGAGGGCGAAGTCGCGGTGAAAGTCACTCCGGGTGTTTGGACTGGCGGCAATTTCGATATTCCGCTCAATGTGCAGACGGAAAATGTTGGTGGCATCCAAGGCGCAGTGGACCAAAAGTTCCTCGCACCTGTGGCGGTCGATCGCTCGGCGTCCTTGCTGCTGTATGATTGGAACGGTAAGGAAGTCCGTGATGGAACTATCGACGTGAAAGCGGGCGATGAGCTCCGCTTCCAGCTGGTGTTCCAACTCCACCGTACGGGTTTTACTCCCGGGCCTTTCTGGGTAGGGTCGGTGCAGACCAGCGATCCCGGCGTTCGTAATGCTCCCAACTCCACCGTGAGCATTGGGTTGGGTTCGGCGAGCCCGGGCACGCAGTTCCAGCCCGTGGCTTTCCGGTACAACATTCCGGCTGCGATGGCCGGGAAGAGCGGTTGGGTGTTGGTCACGTTGCGTGAAGGCAACCGCAACATCCACGTCGCTCAGGTGCACTTCAACGCGAAGTAGCAACGCTAATTGTGAAGGGCGGCACACGCCGCCTTCACTTTTCCTTCGAACTTTCCGATAAGTCGGCGGGAAGGATGGTTCATGGGGGAAGCGTCTATCTTCTTACGCCTGGTAAGCCAAACAGCTGATTCTAAAGGCTTTGATTCCGCGCGTAAAAAACTCGAGGCCGCGGGCTGCATGCTCATGCCTCTCGCTTTGCCCGATCCTGAGGAATTAAACGCCGAAGAAGCGGCTCGCCAGTTTCCGGGAGAAGTGAAAGGCCTATTCTTCCTCGACGAGCCATTGGCCTACGTCGAGAAGGTCGTCACGCGCCTGCGTGGGTTGCCGGGCGGTTTCCGTTTCATGCCGGTGTTCTATGGCGCCAGCTCAGCCAAGATTCTTGCTGTCGTCGAGAAGCAGGCCCCATTCTTCATCAACGAATTTTTCCTGCTTTCGGATCCACCGGAGCGGTTGCGCTATCGGCTCGTCCTGCGCCAGCGCGAAGCTATAGAGCGCGCCTCTGTGAATAAAGCGGCTCAAGAGCAATCCTCGCAGCTCGCCAAAATCGATACGGTGCTTAAACAACGCGAAGAATTCCTGGGCGTCTGCGCTCATGATCTCCGCTCGCCTTTGGCGCTCATCCAGACCTGCTTACAGATGACTTTGAAGGCAGGGCCCGAAGCTGGCCTCACGCCGAACTATGCCGAGCTTCTCGCACGCGCCTACCGCCAGTCGGGCCATGCGCTGATGCTCGTGAAAGATCTTTTGGATGTCATGGCGCTGGAGCAGGGGCTAAAGCCGCAGTACCAGATGCTCAAGCTCAATGATTTCCTCTCGCAGTTCCATGCGGATTACAAAGTTCAGGCGCAACAGAAGAACATCCAATTCCACTACTCCAACCCGGTGCCCAATTGGGAGGTGCTCGCGGATTCCGAGCGGATGTTCCAGCTCTTGCAGAATCTTTTTGCGAACGCACTGAAGTTTTCAGATGGCGGCACGAACATTTACCTTAACGTGGCGCCTTTTCAAGGCCGTCGGAAAAACGATCCGCCACACCCGATGATCCTCATCAGCTTACGCGACGAAGGAAAAGGCATTCCCCAATCGGAAATGCAAAAAATCTTCGATCGCTTCGCACAGATCAAAGAGCATTCTCGCGAGGGTGGCCGTGGTTTAGGGCTGACGGTAGCCAAACAGATTTCCACGCTCCACGATGGCAATATCTGGGTCGAAAGCGAAGAAGGCCATGGCTCGACGTTTTACGTCTTGTTCCCCCACACTGTCAGCCGGCAGGATCTTCCACGCCAGAATGGCCCGGTGAAGAAGGTGCTCGTAGCTGAGAGCTCGGAACAGCGCCGCAATGAAAACTTTCAGAGGCTTACGGACTGGGGGTATTCGGTGGAGTTTGCGAAGGATGGAGTAGAAGCCATTACACGGCTTTTCCATTCGAGCCCAGACTTAATTGTCCTCACGCCTGACTTAGCGAAGATCCCTTCCGCTGAAGTAGCCAACATGCTTAAGACTCACCCCCGCGCCAATGCAGTGCCGATCCTCTATGCGCTAAACTCGAAAGTTTCGGGAAAAAAGACCGACGGCGTTCTCGCTGATGCCTTGCTCTCCACTCCGTTCGAAAAAAAGGATTGGGAAGAAGCCCTAGCGGCTATCGCCCCTTTCTTCTCCAAAGTGGCCTAATTCATCTCAGTCTTTGTCCCAGGGTGTTTTAAACTTAGGGAGCTCCATTTTGCGCAATTCACCATCACACGGGGGCTCCGGTTGGGCTTGAGGTGGATTAATAATCTCCCGCGCATCGTCGCTAAAATACAAATCGATCTCGGCACGTGGGCCCATCGTTTCAAGCTTTCTCGCCAAGCGGTACTCGAGCGTATGCGGATCGGAGCCTTTTTTTGCCAGTGGACGCCTTCCCTCGCGCACAATCCAACGGTTCGCTAGCTCGATGGCATCCACGTCTAAAAGGATTTCCGGGAGACGTTGGTTCTCTTGCGTTAGGTATTTATGAAAAACCGCTTCGCGGCGGCTATGCCGCCGCCGCCCTTCTGCCACTACCTTTGGTTTTCCCTTGGTTTGGATCCACATTGCTAAAGCATGTTCTATCCAAGTACCAGCATTACGCTCGGGCCAGCGTTGGTGAAGACGGATCCAGTCGTTGAGACAGCCCACAGCGTCCAATTCATACTTTACCGGCCACGTACGGCGCGCTTCTTCCGATAGGCCCTCAATGGTTTTTTCTTTAGTATGCCTTCTTATCAGCTCTGCTAATCGTGCGGCTTCCGAATCCTTTTCCGCCTGCTTAGAGGGGAACTCTTGGTTGTGAATCAACCAATCGCCAACGAGGCCATAAAAATCGAAGTCGGCACGGATCCACGCCCATTTCTTGTTTTCCGCATTGAGGTGTTTTTCATAGAAGAGTGCCCGCGCGGTTTCCGGAGTCTCTCCCTGGGCGCGGACAGAGGCGACGTGATCCGCCATGAAGATGCCTAGACGCCGTTCTTCTGGG
>JAIEOG010000053.1 GCA_019750655.1 bacterium | reverse complement strand
AAATGCCCCAATTTGCGCCCCGAATCAATACCTCACACAAATGGCATAAACCCAAAACCTTTCAAGGTGTTGTGAACGGGCACCCTAAAACGCAAATCAGTTCCATTCCCGGAGAGTGCTATAATTCCACATCAGATCACACATTTAAAAGTGCAGGCCATTGTGAAAGGGACCTAAGTGAAGGCAACAGAGGCTATCCTGCTCGAGTTCTTAAAGAAGTCCCCTCAGTTTGTTATCCCCATTTATCAGCGCCCCTATGCATGGACAAAGAAGGAGTGTCAGCAACTGTGGGATGACATTCTACGTACCGGGTCCGCGGCCAACGCTGCGGGCCACTTCGTCGGCTCGATCGTTTACGTGGAAAAGGGGCTGTACCACGTATCCAGACAGGAGGGCCTTCTCGTCATTGATGGTCAGCAGAGGCTTACCACTGTAATGCTTATTCTAGAGGCTCTTGCGCGCCACTTGGGGGACTCCGAACCTCTGGACGGATTCTCGGCGATGAAAATTAGGAATTATTACTTGCTCAATCCTCTTGAGAAGGACGAGCGAGCGTTCAAACTCTTGCTAACCCAGACTGATAAAACCACATGGCTCGCGCTGGCCAGCCAACGTGAACTCCCCAAAGACCACTCTATTCGCCTGGCAGAAAATTTTGAATTCTTTCAGGGAAAACTAGCCGCGGCGTCGAACGATCTCCAAGTTCTGTGCAAGGGGCTTGCGAAGCTCATGGTAGTTGATGTTGCACTCACAAGGGGCCAGGACAACCCTCAGCTAATATTTGAAAGCATGAACTCGACCGGAAGGGAATTAAGTCAGGCAGACTTAATTCGGAATTTTGTTCTAATGGGACTTGAACCTTCGCATCAGACGAAGCTCTATGATGAACACTGGCGACCAATGGAACTTGCTTTTGGCCAGGAATCGTACGGGGAACATTTCGACAGCTTCATGCGACACTATCTAACTCTAACGACGGGAGATATTCCAAACGTCCGTGGGGTTTATGAGGCCTTTAAAGCGCACGCCAGAAGTGAAGATCCCGCCGCATCAAAACTGGACTCCCTCGCGCTGGAAATACACCAGTTTGCGCGCTATTACTGCGCGATGGCCCTTGGCAAGGAATCGGATGCGGACCTAGGGGCGGCTTTTCAGGATCTCAAAGAGTTAAAAGTCGACGTAGCGTACCCACTCTTGCTCGGCCTCTACCACGATTACAAACTGAACGTTCTATCCAAGGATGAGCTGATTGAATGCGTCCGACTGCTTGAATCTTATGTTTTTCGACGTGCCGTCTGCGGCATTCCGACCAACTCTTTGAACAAAACTCTGCCCAGTTTTCTCAAATCGATAAATAAGAAAAAGTACATTGAGAGCCTTAAAGCCACTCTCCTGAACCTCCCGTCGTACCGTCGGATGCCGAATGATGATGAGTTCAAGCGGGAACTCGCCGTTCGCGACCTGTACAACTTTCCTCGCAAGAGCTATTGGCTGCGACGGATCGAGAATCACAATCGAAAGGAAAGGGTTCCTGTCGAGGAGTACACCATCGAGCACATCCTCCCGCAAAACGTAGATTTATCCGCCAAATGGCGTGAGGCTTTGGGGCCGGAATGGCAAACAGTACAAGAGCGCTGGGTACACACCCTCGGAAACCTAACGCTGACTGGATACAATTCGGAATATAGTGACCGTCCATTCCAGGAAAAGCGCGACATGAAAGGCGGCTTCAAAGAAAGCCCACTTCGATTAAATGAAGGGTTAAGAGCCATCGAGAAATGGGACGAGACTGCAATCCGAGCTCGGGCCGCTCGGCTATCCGAGATAGCAAAGGATATTTGGCAATTGCCGGTATTGCCCACCGAGGTTCTTGCTGAATATGTGCCAAAGCGGGAAATCACGTCCGGAGAATACACCATAGCCGACCATCCACATCTCAGTGAAGACAGCCTTATGAAACCAGTATTTGACAGGCTGCGAGCTGAAATACTGGCGCTCGACCCGTGCGTCACCGAGGAGTTTCGCAAACTGTATGTCGCCTACAAGGCAGAGACAAACTTTGTCGATATTGTGCCTCAGGCTAAGCGCCTTCGATTGACCATTAACCTCGAATTCCACGAGCTGCATGATTCCAGAAACCTCGCAAGAGACGTGACTAATCTTGGCCGATGGGGAAACGGGGATGTGGACGTGGGAGTAAAGGAAATGGAAGAAATTCCATATGTAATGGGCCTAATCAGGCAGGCGTTTGAAAAGCAAATGACATAAAGCCCCTTTCGGGTTCCTCATTTCATGAGCTCTCTCGGTTCTATAGTAGGTCACGAAACCACGGAAAGGTGGGAAGCATGAAAGTACTCTTATACCTCGCAGTGTTCACTTTTTTGGATTTCCCCGTATTTTCCGTAGACGTTGAGACACTCACCCAAAATCAAATTCAAACCGGCAAGACGTACCCTGTTGCAAAAATTGTTTCGCACGGCAAGGCGGTCAACGATTCCAATCGATACTCTACGTTGCTCGTGAGATTCACTTCGGGTCACCTCAAGAAAATGAGATGTAGCCTACCCCCAATGACCGAGACAAAAGGGATCACTGCGGTGGAGGTCACCGGCATCGATGTTGATGGTGAACCGGCCGCCGGTCTCCTTGGGAGGGACGCCGCTGGAATGACTTACTATTGCACCCCTCGATTCTAGCTGCGCGACCTCATGCCTAAGCCGTTTCTTTCGACTTCAGTTTCTTCAGCTGCGCTATTCCAACATGTACGCCCTGATCCCTGAAAGTTTCCAGATGGTGACGAGAAGGCTGAGCTAAACCTTTCAGGCCTCTCGCAATCGACTTTTCCACCTTCTGCAACCATGGGAGCTCGTCCAAAAGAGCTCTCGCCGACGCAGCAAATTTGTAGCGCTCCACGAATGTAAAAAGGATATCTTGGCGGCCATCTGGGTTGCAGTCGAGGAAGGTTTGCACCAAATCATCGGGGGACATCTTCGCCAATATGGGAACTTCATAGTAGCGCCGTTTGTCAGTCGAGTTGAATGAGGTTAGAGCCTTTATAAACTCCTTCGGATGGTTCTTCACAACCCGCAGGAGCTCCACAGCATCTCGTTCAATCGCTTCGCTGCGTTTCTTTGACTGGTAATCGCCAAGAAGACCCGAGAGCTTTTTAAACTCTTTCGATCCATGATCAATAAACTGAAGGCTCGCGTAGAATTCGTCTGCCCTTCCGAAAAAGTCTTTCTCAAACGCTTCAACCTCAATTCCACTCGCCGTAATCATCTGTCTAACCACACCAAACACCAGCTTGACCATTTCAGCTCGCGGAATATCAACGATGCCTTTTTTTGAGAAGTCTAAGAGAATAGCGGAGACATGTCGCAGAATGCCCTGGTTTGTGTATTTAAATTCCTTAAAATTATTGAGCATTGCATCGTACAGAACCGGAAAATCTGAATCTGCTACTCGATTCAAGTGCCATAGTTTCACCCACTCCGGGGTCTCATCATTGATGAAGAAGCGACTATTCGTGACAGCTTTCTCTATTATCGACTTTGGTACAGATCCATACTCAAGAAAGGTATAAAGCGAACGTTCATCCGGGAGAATTTGATCAGCAGAGGAAAAGTACTTCTTGAAAATCCTAACGCTATTCGCCTCTACATCAAGGCCCTTCTTCTTAACTGCTTCCTCTATCTGCCTACTGTGGAAGTCCGACGAAAGAGATAGAATTGACATCGTTGGGAGCTGACCCGACAACACCTCGGCACTCAACGAAATGAAAGTGACAAGTACGCCAATCAAGAACTCTTGATGGTCTCGGGCTTTCTCAGGAAGAAACCCGTAGAAGCGTTCAAACTCCGAAAGAATCTGGCGTAGAATTCGCAGGTTTTGGCAACCCGTTTTGTCGAATTCACCAAGAATAAGGCCTGAGTTAGCTTCAAAGAAGTTCCTTACTACCTCGCTCTCAATATCGCGAACAAATGCTTCAAAGGCCGCCGCATGCATAGTGACCAACCGAAACTTCCTGCCGATTAGCTTTTCATTGATGCGGGAATATTCAGGATTCTTTTGGAGCTCCGTTTCGTTGCCTAGCAAAATGACCTTTTGCCCCTGGTGTTCGACGAAATGATTTACGTAGCCCAGAATGTCCTGGATCGACATGGAACTTCTCTCAATATCGTCAAAAATGAGCACATATTTGTCCGTGTCCTTTAGATAGCTTGGAAGATCGAGCTCCGGAATCTGGACGGACATGGAACCGTCGTCCTTTCCATCCCTGTCGAAATCGATCTTCAAAGTTCCCTTTAGCAGCCCCTTAAAAATCTTTGAACCAATGGCAAAAGGCTTTGAAGCAAGTAGCGGGTGTAACTGCTGGTAGAACTGATCTTCAATTTCTGAAGTGGAGCGAACACCGTAGAAGGAGGCATATAAGAACTTCGCGCCAGAAGGCTCAGTCTCCATTTCGGATTGGAACTTTTTGATGAACCAGGTCTTCCCCGCCCCCCAATCACCACTTACTAGGACTCCATATCCAGTCGCGAGTTTAGTGTTTATGTAAAATTTAAGGTACTCAGCGATATGGTCGTTATCGTTGGTCAGCTGATCTTTCCCCATTCTGTATACTCCACCTTTTTTCGGGCCATTCTCGGGCCACAGAACCTTTCAAACGAGCAAGAATGGCAAGATTGACCGTAAACCGCAATCTGTTAAGCACTTGTTCCGAAAGGAGTAGAAGGACAGCAAGAAAAGCCGCCCGTACTCATAACCCGAAGGTCGTAGGTTCAAATCCTACCCCCGCTACCATTTAGATTGCCCCTTCGAAGACTCTCCGACTCACGGAAAATCCTTAACATTAATCCTCAAACTTAAGATTAACCTTTAGCGGCGTAGCCGCTCTGGTGGTCTGTTTTCCCCCAAAATGTAGCATGGATGTAGCACCATTTGTTTCGCGCTCTGAAAAGCAACACCCATAAGTTCCCCGGCTCGTCCTCTTAAACTCCCATTCGGGGAACTCGGAGTGATGGCGACCGATCGGTGTTGTCTAGTTGACGCAACACTTTTGGCTGCTCGCGGGCTGATGTCCTAGGAGCCCCTTACCTGTGGGTGCTATGCCGCGCATGGGTGGCTAAAATGAGCATATACCGGTTCGCACGAATTTCTTTCTTGGCTTTGAACCTGATTCCAAAGGTTGGAACGCCGGGCAGTATTCCTGGAGGCGCTCAACCAGCCAGCTACAAAGTAGTCTATAAAGACGACTTACCCAATCCCAGCAGAAGATCGAGCTCTAAGTACCTCGTCGGCTTTCTTATCTCTGGACCGCATGACTCTGAATTCATTTTTAAGTCCCCCCATGATTACTATGCTCAGTTTGCGAGCGAGATCGAAACCGCCCTGAATTCCGGCAAGCTCACTTGGCAAGACGTTGAGCAGCTGATGGAGGAGCTTGATGAGTATGAAACTAAAGCTCCCGACCCACTGGGAGAACTTCTTAAAACCAGTTCAACATACAATAAACTGGTGAACCGGCAATTGGAGCTTGCCTACAAAGTAACCCACGAATCCGCAGAGCAGTCGCAATTCTACGCTGGCCACCAAGGCCCTCTTTTCACGCACACCATGGCGATCCACGCTCAAAACAAGGCGGCTTCTGATGCAGAGCGCTTGGTGTTCTTTGTTACAGTCTTTACTTTAAACCCGGAACCACAATGGCAGCAGCTCGCTAGCGGGCTTCGAATGGGACTTAATAATCGCAAGATTGATTTTTCGGAGTTCGAAAGAAGCACCAAAACTCTTTTTGAAACACTCGATATCGACAACCCCACAAAACCCCTCATAGAGCAAAGCGATGAATATTTTCACAGAACTCTTCTAACGAACACGCACATCGTAAAGGCTCTAAGCTTAGCGTCGTGCCAGAGCGGAATTGCAGCGGCAAGTCGCCGGAAGACGAGTCGAACAAGACAGAAACCCACAACTTGGCGGGGCCAGACGCCTCCCAAGCACTAACGTTCTAGCGATTAGGATTCCGATTCTTGAAGCAGTGGAATCAAGTTTTCTGTATAGGGGTGAAGCAACTCTTTCACCGGGCAACGTGAGCCTGAGCAACCCAAAACAAATGCAAAGCCGCACCCGCCAGGTCTTGCACCCGCCGCAGCTACTTCTTCAGCCCTATGAAAAACTTAGGCTCGTCGCCCTCGACCTGCCACATATTAGCCCAGTCGCTGGGAACGTCCTTGAGAGTCGTTGTCATTGCATCAAACGCACTCATTTTATTATGCGTTTTCAGGCAGAGAGCTGGAACAAAGTAGCGGGGCTCTTCTGAACCAACGCGAACGCCCCGTTGCGTCTCACTCTCAACAAAAGTATGGACACCCTCAATGTAGAAAAGCAGGGCTCCATAATTCTTATGGCCCAGCAAAAACCCATCGACCAAAGAAGAAAGATACCCTTCTAAATGCGCCAACTGTTCTTCTTTGCTGGAAGTTCCCTTTGGCTTTGCACCTATTACCGTTAAAGCAGTCATCCCCTCAATGTCTGGACGAACCATTTGGTACTGCTTCGCTTCAAGGGCCGTTTTCGCCTCTTTAGAAGTTAACAACTCAGCGTCTTTGAGAAGTGAATCAAACCAAGAAATGTCCGCGCCTTTCGGAACTCGAAAAACGATTTGGTAACCTAATCCGGCGGGGTTAGCGTTTACTGGTCGGCCCTGTTGCAAATCTCGGGTGGCTTCTTCGACCGCTTTTGTTTCCAGCAGCGGGAGCTTTAGTATCTGTATCGAATCGACTTTTCCGTCTGCTGCATTAGCCACGTAATACTTCCCCAAGGCCAATACGACGGGTTTTATCTTCACGTTTGGTGACAAGATATAACGTAGATGAACTTCAGTCTGGTCCTCTGCGAGGGGCTTTTTCGCCAAGAATTCATACGACACATCATCGTTTAATTCATAAAACTTGCCGCTCGAAACGGTCGAATAAACTACGCAAAAAAATACCGATAAACTGAGTAAGAAATGGGAAAACCGCATACGCCCTCCGGTATAAAGTCAGCTTTAGCGCGGCCATATTTGCAAAGCAAGCCGGTGTAATTAAGTCGCGGCTTTGCCCGAAACTAGACGTCGCCCAAGATCAAGGCTTGTGCAAACGCCCCTAAAACCGGACGCAACCATACTTCAAAATAGAACTTCCGCCGCATTTCGGGCGTGCTATACCCCCCCTCGTTCATTAACGAGGTAAAAATGCGAATCCTACTCGTTTGCTTTCTCTTTGCTGCCGCCGCTGGCGCGCAGAACACCATTCCCCAATCCCTGGCCAAGATCCGAATTCTGCTGGTGATGGACACCGCCGCCGAAAAAATCGGCGAGTCCGTGAAAGACGACGCAGAAAATATCAAGGGGCTGTTCCGCCATATCTTTGAGAACCCGAAATACCCTCGATTCAAAGGCCGGGCGATTATCGACACCCTTGGAGAAGACGGAAACAAGGTTGGGATTCTGGAACTCGCCAACTACTTTCGCAACTTTCCGCTCTCTCCCGAGGAAGGGCTTCTAATCTATTACTCCGGCCACGGCGCGTTTGATAAGACGGTCGCCCAAGGCCACTACATCGCCATGAGCGGCGGGAATATGGATCGTTACGGCCTGCGCCAGGCCACCCAATACATGGGCGCCAATTTGAAGATCTACATCACCGACGCCTGCGGAAGCCTTTCACGCTTGGCGCGGGACTCCATCTTCAAGGTGCCGCCGCGCCCTCCATTGCAGGGCACGCCCGCTACCGGCGTGGACGATCCCCCGGGGCTTATCGTTCTCGCTCGGGAAGAAGAACGCATCTGGGAAGATCTCTTCTTTCGCCACCGTGGTGTGGTGGACATCAACGCCGCCAGCCCCGGAGAGTTCGCGTTCGGAACTCCAGGACCAGGCGGATTCTTCACCTATCATTTTGAGAGAGCGTTATCGGCCCCCACCGAAAAGGCGCTCGATCTAGACGGCAACGGCTTTACCTCGTGGAGCGAAGCTTTCACCGTCATCCGCGATCGGACTTCGGATTTTTTCAAAAAACGGCGCGCGGCTTACATCGCCGTGCATGGCACCGACAACGAAATCGCAAGATCCGCGGACCAACGTCCTTACGCTTGGGGTCTTGGTAGTCTGACGGAAAACTGGGCGCACGGTCCCTTCATTACGTTGGGTAAAGAGCTCAAGGGCCAGAGGGGAATGCTTGTCTATTCCAGCTGGGCCGTGGTGGGGCACGCTGGCGAGAAGGTAGTGGCCGCGCACTATTTCTTCGACGAAAACGGAGACCAGCTCAATGACATCGATTCTCAATACCGCTCGCAAAGTGGCAAAGTAGCGATGCTTCTTTTTGATACGACGCTACCGCAGAACATTACCCGTTCCATGCCGCTCGGCCGCTTCATGCCGTACGACCAGCTCGATATCCGTGCTTCCGGCACGCACCGAGTAGGAATAGAACTGCGTGTGGTGTCGCGAGAAACGGGACAGGTTCTTGTGACTTCCCCGCGCCGGTACTTTCTCTACACGCGCTAAGTTCTGCTACAATTTACTATTACACTCAAACTCTGGAGATCTTATGAAATCGCTAGCTTTAGTATTGTCTCTGTTCGCTTTTGTCGGTTTAAGCACGCCTTCATTCGCCTGTAAGGGCGCGAATGCTGCTTGTACTTCGAACTCCGATTGCTGCAGCGGCATGATGTGCACGGGTAATGGCCAGATGTTCTCTCAAAAGAAATGCTACGGCGGATCCAAGGCCGTCAGTGCTCCGGCAGCGAATGTGGCGGCACCGAAGGCAGATGGCGCAGAGTGCGCGGCTCCGACCGAGTGCGCTTCCGGTCATTGCAACGCGGGACATTGCGGAGCTAAGTAGTCAGAATTTGCAGTGAGATGTGTAATAGGGGGGCCATCCGAGTAGGATGGCCCCCGTTTTTTTAGCCCTGCTTAGGGAAGCATTTAGCGTTTCGGCAGCTGCCACTCTTGCACTCCGGACTCTGGGTGCAGAAGCCGTTATCATCGACGCTGTTATTCGGAAATCTGCAGACATCACTCTTATAGACTTGGTTTCGCTGGCACTGCGTGCCCGGGCAGCAGGGAGTCCCGCCGTAGCAGCTTTTACCAGCCGCAGAACATGTGGCGAAAGAGACGTTAGCGAAAGTCAAAGCAACGAAGGACAACATAGCCAGTGTTCTCATGAATCTCCTTTTTTTGGGTGAAAGTAATTGTACCAGAGAGTTAAACGCGTAGCGCTAGCGCCAAAATTGACTAAAACCCCTCTGGCGCTTTGCGTCGCGATTTTTCCCCTGCTCATGCCGATAAGAAAGGGACGTGGGAGTGTGTTCCCACCGGGATAAGGAGATCCCCGGCATGCGTAAAAGCGACGTTCTTTTTCTAGCCGCCCTGTTGTTCAACGGATGCGGCTCTGTTCCCTCTAAAACGGGCCCTCTGCTTACCGGCATCCCGCAAGAAGCACGCGTACAAAATGAGAAAGTACGCGCGGGTGTTTCGGCACTTCTCGACAAAAAGTATGAGCAAGCGAATGCTGCATTTAATGAGGCCCTTCGCCTGGAACCGAGCAACGCGGCCTATCACTACCTGAACGCTTTGACTTACCAGCTCCGCTCCGAACAGGGCGAGACCTCTCTTTTGGAATCCGCCGAGACGGGCTACCAGGTTTCCTTGAAACTGGATCCCCGTGTCTATTGGTCCGCGACACAATTGGGCCACATGCGCTTGGAACAAAAGAAATACCGCGAGGCGATGGAACACTTCTCGCACGCACTCCTGTTTGAGGCAGAGGATCCGAGTTTGTGGCATGCGCTTTCCGCTGCAGCTTACTATTCCCAGGATTTACCGACGGCCAACATGGCCATTTCTCGCGCGGAAACGCTCTCTCCGACCAGCTCGAATATTCGGCGATCGGCCACGGTAATCAAAGCCGCCACGGGTGGAAAGCCCAGCGACGGTGGGTTTGAGGGCGTTGGTTCTGATTTGCCCCAGGTGGAAAAACGCGTTCGGGATTGGGAGCTTGTTCACCGTAGATTGGCCAAAGCGCAGACACTTTCCGTAACGGATGGCACCCCCGCCGCTCCGGTGCCGAGCGAAGTGCCGGCCAGCTCTAAAGAAATGTGTTCCATCGATGTGGTGCTCATCCAATCGACGGAAAGCCGCACCACTAACAAGGGCGTGAATCTTTTAAATGGACTCCAAGCGCAGTTCACTCACAGTAGCAATTTGCAGTCGAATTGGTCTGACGCGGGTACCAGTGAGCTTACCAAAGCCATAACCAACACGATTAGCGTTCCAGCGGTGACGTACAACCTGAATATTTTTAACGACGGATCAAACCGATCGGAGATCTTGGCCCGTCCTACTCTTATCGCGCTCAATGGTGAGTCGTCGGAGTTTTTCTCCGGCGGCACTTTGAAAGTCGGTCTTCAGGGCGTGGCAGGCTCACAGGGGACGGTCACCGACCTAGCCATCGGTGTTCGCTTGAAGGTAACGCCGACGTTTCTTCCCGATGGCCGGATAAAACTCGCCGTGGAAACCTCTCGTGAATCGCCCGAGCTTTCTATTGCCACGAGTTCCTTCTCGCAAGCGCTTCAAACCGCCAAGACGAATGTTCAAACGAATGTCGTGATGGACTTCACCGACACGCTCATCCTCAGTGGATTATCCGACAAGCAAGTGTCGAGTGTGCGCGATGGCGTCCCTTTGCTCAAAGATATTCCTGTGCTCCAATACTTCTTCTCGAGCGAGAAGAAGGTGGAAGCCACAAAATCGGTCATGATCCTGCTGACGCCGCGCCGAGAGCAGCTCACTAGTAAACCCGCGGAAGAGACAGCAGGTCCGAACCTAAGCCGTCTTAAAAAGAGGCATGACTGGTTAAACCCCGAGCCAAATCTGGCGAGCGTTATGCGGGTGCTGGATTCTTCGGATTACTTCACCGAATTCCGAAAGGGCGATGTGGTCGTGGAACACTGGTCGACGGCCGATACGATCGGCCGCCGCCTCAGACAGACGTTGGATTTCCTCTACTACTAAGGCCGTCTCAAAATCCTATCCAGGGAAGTCCTGCGCCAATCTCCATCCAGAATGGCGGAGTAGTCGCTATTCACCAAGCCGTAATTTTCATGGTTGAGCGGCCAATAGGCATACGAAACTTCACGGTCATATAGGTAGCGTGTTAAACGCTCGAACCACGCACGATCCGACGGCGTCGCATTGTCAGAAGATGCCCCGAACTCACTGAGAATCACGGGCGCTTGGTAGCTCGTGCCATCCTGTAAAACATAGCCCCATTCCTCGTCGAGCGTTTGAAGAAAAACGGATTCGGTCATATCGCCGTAAGTGATCTGCCCCTTCGACGTACTCTTGTCCCCATTGTGTTTAGGTCCGATGTGGCTGTAGTTGTGGGCGGCGTAAACGAGCTTGCCCGGTACATCGAGCTGGATCGGGCGGTTACGGACAGGGCGCAAATGGGGCCGCTTGCCTCCCATGAAAGGCAAAGCGCCTTGCCAGTTGATGCCTTCGACGATGATCAAAAAGTCTTTATGCGTTTTTAAGATCTGGTTTCCCGTGAACTGAGCGGCCTGGTGCCAGTCTTTGTTGCCACCCGCGCCCCAATTCGGGCTTGCGGCGGAGAGAAAGCCTCCCCACATGGCCGTACGCACTTCGTTACGCAAGTCTGCAGCAACCACCTCGGGAATGGAGCGGTAACGAGCTGCTAGCATCTTCCAATCGTCGACAAACTGGTTAAAGGTTTGCTCATAGCCGCCAGTCCCTTGAAAAAACCAAAGCCCATTGGCGTCGTAGCCGCAGCACCACTGAGAGGAGCTGGTATGGTTGTTAAGAATAATAGCCACACCACCCTTGGCGAGGGCTTCCACCGTTCGGTCAAATACCTGCAGGGGAGTGAGCCCTCGAAACTGAGGGTTCGCTTTTACTAGATTAGGATCGACGGGATGCTTGTCGTGCAACATCGCATTGGAAAAGGGTAGGCGGACCGCATTGAACCCCCACTCCTTGATCCGATCGACGATGTTTTCAATGGGCTGCTGATCGAGTCCCTGAACTACCTGGCCTTCGAGGTGGGGCCCATACCAGTTCACCGCTTTCAGTATGATCTTGTTACCCTGCGAATCCACAATGTGGCGTCCGGCCGTGCTGAGAGGGTAAGGACTTAAAGGCGCACCGGCGTGAGCTAGTCCGACCCAAGCCAGTGCGAAAAGCGCCAAGAGTTTTCCGGTTGCCGAGGGGACCCGCTTCTTCGATGCCATAGTTGCGTAGAAGCGTGGTTGAAAGCAAGCCGTATGGCAACCAAAAACCTAATGAAAATAGCAGTTTATGCCGATATTTCATTAGGGTGCGGCACTTCTTCTTCATTCGATTTTTCGCAGCGATTTCACTGCTCTTCTGCGCCGTGCCATGCCTGGCATTTGTCCCCGTAAAACTTAGTACGACCGAGCTCTCTGAATTGGCAGGGCTCACCTCCGACAAAGTCCCTGAAATCGCGCGCGCGCGTGCGATTGCTCGAGCGCAAGGGGCGCAGCTTGTGACCTACGGCGGTACCTCTCGGGAAATCCTGGATTTCACTTACAACAAGGTCCAAGAGCTGGGCAGCGTGGACGCCTACCGTACTTGGCTTGCCGCGCGCCCCGCTGTGCACCTTCTCGACTGGCACCGCATCGCCAGCGATTTGGATTTCCTCATTCTGTTGGAGGGTAACGATGAGCAAAGTTCCAAAGACGTAACGGAACTCAAAAAGAGCATCGAAGCGGAATTTCCCCGCGACGTTTTTCACTCCGGCTTTGACATCAAAACTTCGGGCCGCGCTTTTAGCGACTTCAACCCTCAGCAAGAGCACTTTGAAGCCATCTCCAATATTCCCATCGGCGCAGAAGGGGTTCTGGAACTCCCGCAGCTGGGGATCGGTACGGGGCCCCATGCCAGGAATCTGGCCCGGTGGGGGCTCGAGCAATACGTCGATCAAACTTTGGATTTCGATCTAAACGCGGACTACAAAAAGCAGGGCTTCCACAGCGAAGCCTTCAACGATCTGAAACAAGTGCTGCGTTGGGTGCGCTACCTCTCGGAAAACCCGCACATGAAGCCCACGCCAAAAACTCTCGCTGCCATCCGAGGGCTTTTGGATCGAGCGGTCACTCGGGACAGAGCAGGCGTCATCGAATTACTCCGACAAAGCGATGCCGATCAGCTTGCAAAGCGCGACACCCCCGCCATGCGGATAGGACTCGCTTTAGAAAAACTGCAGATCTATTCCCATGGGTCCGTGAAAACGCGCAAGCTCCTCGATGATTTCGGAATCACCTCCTTAGCAAAAGAGGCGGGAATCGCAGGCCGACGTATTTTAGAGCCGCTCACCGCGCAGGATCCCACGGCTCGTGCGGCAGCGGTTGCCGGTAAACCGACTCTCGGACGTGAAATCGTTGTCAATCACCGCACCGATCTATCCGCAGTGCAAAACGTGGGTGCAGGCGCAGTTTGGAAGTCCAACAACCAGTCGATTATCCGAGGATCGACGACTTCCGCCTTGTTTGGGGATGGGCTATACGCCGCTAAAGGAGCTGATCAACTCAGCTACGGCGATATGTACGTCGGCATCACCTTGAGTGCGAACGCTGTGAAAGGCGTCGACTACGACGAAACAGAAAATGGCATTTACGTTATCCACCACCTCGATGCTATCGCGAAAAACATCGATGGAAGTTTGAAGATTCAGAAAATCGGCCGGGAATCGTTGCTCAAGGATCAGATCTACAAGCTCCGCACGCTCCACCTGGATCCAGGAGAAGAAGCTTCTACGATTCGAAGCTTGGGGATGCTTCTGTCTCCCGAACAGCATCCCGAAGATGTGCCGCTCTTTCAAGATACGTTGAAACACCTCCACGGCAGATCGCGCACTGACTTTCTCAAAGTCTATTTTTCTCGAACCGGTGTAATGGCAGCAGTACTTGATTCGAATCTTCCCTTTGCAAAGAACTTACTCGACGCTGCATTAGAGCTGCGGACGCACCCGGATTTAAATACCGGGTTGGATCTGCTCCACGGCATCGCGCATTCTCCCCGCCAGCTGGAGAGAAAGCCTTTTCTCAAAGAGCACCTCACCGAACTCGTAAAATCTCTTCCCACCTCGGGCTGGCAGTTGGGTAACCTATTGTCCAATCGCCAAACGATGGATTTTTTGAGGGCCAGATTCCCGGATGTTTGGGAGCGTACGTTGCGCGCGGGCGTGGTGGCGAGACAGGGCGCAGCCTACGAGTGGAATTTGGACGACGCGCAAGATGTTGCGTTTCTGCGTCGGATGGATGCGAGTGTTCCACGGAATGCAGACACTCTTAAGGAATCTCTCCGAATCGAGATTCTGAACCGCTACCCGGGCCGCTACCCAAATGGCATCGGCCGGTTGAACACACATATTCCGGATGCCGATCTGGATAAGCGCTATTCCGAAGCGTCGAGGGCTAGTTACCAGCGTGACGATATTGATAGGTTGATGGAGGGCATTTTTAAAAGCAGCCCATTTGGCTTCGCTCGAAGCTTTCCGGATCATAAGGCTTCTGAGCTGCGGATCTACTTAAGTGACTTCTCCGGCAACCTGACGCTTTCCACTGTGCCCGAGATCCAACGCGTACTGGAAAGACTGCAAAAGGGTGAGCCGCTTTCGGCCTCTGAGCAGACGACGAAAGGGTTTTTCCTCAAACGGGGGGAGCCCGCTTTCTTAAAAGCGATGCTTGTAATAAACGCCGAGACTCGCAAGGAAGCGCTCGATCGCTTGAAGGCTAACGATGGAACGATTTACCGGTATCTCGAGGGCAGTGGTAGCGATTGGGAGCCAGCCACCCAGGTGCTCCGAGAAGCCTTCCAAGCCGATCGAGAGTGGAAACGCCAGGTGCGCCAGCATTTGGAGGAGTCCTTGCAAAAAGGTGGAGGCGTCTCTGCCTGGCGCGAATTCCCATGGGATGTGTCGGATCCTCAAGATCTCCTTCTTCTGCAAAAAGCCGGAGGTCTGAGTGCGCGCGCAATCGAAGACGAAGCCGAGGAACTTCGGCGCCGGATGGCCGCTGAGGGAGTAGTGCCTTATCCCTGGGGGAACAACGGCGACACCTTTATCGCAAGACTTGCCGATACGACGCGATCTCCCTCGCATGCGCGGTTCACGACTTTGGTCCACAACCATGAACTACTGACTTTGGAGTTGCCGCGCTTGTTTAAGCGGCTGGCCACTCCAGGTGCCCCGGCATTCTTCCAAGCGTGGCTTAAGGAACACCCTAAGGATAATGCAGAGAATCCCGTTGCGGCAGCGATGCTGGGTGGGAAGCCCTTAGAAGATCCCGACCGCGTTTCTTCCCGTGCGCTGACGCCGGCCGAGCGGCTCTACTTACTAGAGCGGCAACAACCCTTGATCCCGGCAGAAGCTTGGGATGCATCGCTGGCCCGGCAAGTGAGCGAGCGTGAAAAGGCGGTTCCTCACGATGCGCCAGAGCGGCTCGCCTTACTGGAGCAAGAAATCCGGCGTAAGAATCCCGGGCGCTTCGGAAACGAGCCGATTCTTTCCAAGTATCTGGACGAACCTTACCGCTCCCAACACGCGCTTCTTACTAATCAGGCTTTAGAGCGGCGGCTGCTCAATTCCCTGTCGGGCTACCAAGAAAGAAAAAGAGTCTGGCAATTACGTTTAGCCGAAGGTTTTCCGCTTAAAGAAGAGCAGTTAGAGAAGCTTCGCCAAAACCCCGCATGGCTAAGGCATCCTTTCTCACGTGAGCACGAGCTGGAAATTATTCGTGATATGGAAGATCACCCAGACAAATGGCGTCCCACTCTGATTCCCTATCTGAGACAGAGCTTAACTTCTGGGAAACCCGGTAACGATTTACTGTGGTCTTTCCCTTGGAATCCAAACAATGCGGAAGATGCCGAGCTGCTTAGAGAGGCCGGGACACACTCTCCTGCGCAGGTGCTTTCGCAAATCCAGAGTTTGCGCCGGCGCATATCGGCAGAGGGGCTCGCGCCGTTTCCACTACCCAAGACTGAGACGCCGGATATGGGCCTTGGGTTGGATGCGAAGCAGCTGCCCTATGGGCCACTGCGAGATGAGTACGA